>JANQHA010000541.1 GCA_028282865.1 Oligoflexales bacterium | reverse complement strand
TCAAAATATAATCAACTCCTCCGCTATTTTTTGGTTCTCCTTGAAGAACAATAAGAGGTTGATGGTTTCTATCACCAAAATCTACCTTGTAAGGGGTGATACCGCTAAAAATTGGATACTGATTTATTCTTGCCAGGCATTGAAATCTTGAGGAATATTTTTCTTCTGGTAATTTAGGAAGATCGTAAGAACCAATTTTTTCGACTTTTTTCTTACTTCTGTAGTCACTGTAGATTACTGCATCTTCTTCAACCTCCATTGAAACAATATTAAACCCCTTAATGGGATCTAGTTTTTGTTTTTCAACGTACTCCGTTATTATCGAGTTAAGTTTCTTGGCTTTTGAAAAGTGCTTTTCTGCTATATCTACTGCCGTTAGCCCAGTGTTTTTAGTTGGAATAGTTTCTAGCCTTGACTTTGGCCAATGCGCAGTTGTTGTTGGTACAGATATGTGTAGGTGAAAGATAAGTGCATTGTTCTCAATCTTTCCTGAAGACCTATAACCATCACAACTCACAGTTAACGCTGCACCGACTGCCGGTTTTCGTCCAAATGAATCTTGTTGGGTACCTCCAGGGAGGCACCACAAGCCCGATACAGTTTCTTTTGACCTTATTTCGTCGTCGGCATATCCAACTTCTTTAGCTTGAGAACTATTATTTCTCGCTTTGCATCCAACCGTAGTACAGAAGCATAGAAAAGCGAGTAGTAATGTATATGAGAAAGTAAATTTCATATTAACACCTCAAACTTTTGGTTGTTTCAGTAGTCGCTGTCTAATTTTTATCGGTTAGAAAAGCCAATTGTTAACATCTCACAGACAAAATAATTTAGTAAATGCAAAAAAAAGTAAATAGATAATATTTTTTGATAACTAGCCGAAGATACGGAAGATTTAGGGGACGGCGTATTCTGTAGAAAGCGCAGGTAGGAATATATTGCCTTATTGGTGTCTATCGTCAGCAGAGGCCTGGCCAGGTATTCTTCTCAAGCAATGTTATTTCTAGTTTGAAAAGGGAGTTTACAAGAAAATAAGGCTGGCGTGATTCGATTTTATGGAATGTATTTTTGAACGATTGCAAAGAAGGAAAATGGATTCCAGAAAAAAGCTAGCTTATTCACAGATGCAAATTGGTGCGGCTAGCACCGACTATTGTCGGGATCTGTTCTACTATATATTTCTTGAGTCGATATTTTGTTCTTATATTAAAGGTTTGTTCCTTTTATTAGCCCTAAGTGAGCAGATAATGGTTAGATAATTATTGACATGCGATCGGATAAGGCGGTACTCGACGGAAGGGTATTCTTTTTATGAAACGAGGGGATGTGAAGCAGCTGCTATTTATATTTGTTACGTTGACTGTTGGAGTGGTTCCTAATCTACTATACGGGTACACGACCGTAACAAGAGAAGGTATAATGAATTACGGCGTTAATTACACCGTCGGTAGAGGCTTTATCTGTGCTCTAACTAATGATGGCAAGGTAATCTGCGACGGTGATAACAATAAATTTGGCCAGCAAAATGTACCGTTATTATCTTTGCCAGTGACGCAGCTAGCGGCTGGTGACTCACACGTTTGCGCTTTAGATTCGAAAGGTGTTGTTTGCTGGGGGCGTGGTTTCGATTCAAATGGCCAGCGTATGGCGCTTGCGACGAATCCTAATTATATAGCCGCAGGGTATGACGTTACTTGTGCCAGTGATGAATTGGGACTCGAGTGTGTTGGTAACGACTCAAGTCATAACATTTCTGGGACTCCGAAAGTCGCTAATGCTAAATATATCGTATTAAACGATTCTGGAGGATGTGCTTTAGGCTCTTGGAAAAGGGAGGTTGCGTGCTGGGGGCCGGACTTTGCTGATAAATCCGTACCCGGCAAAAGTGATTTGGAATCCGCGGGCGTCTCTCAGCTTAGCGGTTTTGCTTATCCAGCAGGGCGTCTTTGTTTTATAACCGATGATTATAGGGTGACGTGTTGGTATGGAAGCTCCTTTCGTAAACTAAGCTTTGGAGATGTCGGAGATGTTTATGCTCTTGCAAGCTCTACGAGGGGTTTATGTGTCATAGGTGAAAATGGTGCTAGCTGCAGAAATACCGAGATTTCATCCGTCAGTAAAGTTTCAAAAATTCGGCAGATTAAAACGATTGCTGGTGGCCCGGAAGGCTTCTGTGCTGCGGGACCGGTCGGCGACGGGTGCTGGGGAGATGACAGCCTTAGCAATATTAGCAAGGTGTCGGCTGTCATGAAGGCTAACTTCCCAGGGCGTTGGTTGCTTACTGTGCAAAGTATTGAAGAAGCTTTAATAAATGTTAAGGAATATGTATACGCCTATAAAGCACGGTTTTTAGATCAGGTAGCTCAGTATTTGGCTCGCTATAAGATAGACGATTCAGAGCCGCTTTATTTTTCTTACAAAAAGGTTTTGGTCCGTGCGTTAGTCATTAACGCTTTAAACCCTTTTATTTTAGATCTGACTTATGAATCTTTGTATGGCTTTAGAGCTAAATACAACGCGCTACTGGTGGATTTGAACGGGAAACTTGGCTTAAAATCTCTAAATGATATTGATTTAAATATAGATACCCTTCTTACTTCAGCAGTGCTAATTCATGCAGGGCTAGCAGCTTCTCGTAGGTTTATTGCGCGTGAAGATCACCGCAGGACTTTAGAGCTGTTTATAGCGGATCTTGGAAAAATACAGTCCTCTCTTATTCAGTTGAAAGCGGAATATAATAAGCAGCTGCTTAAAGAAAAATTTACTGAATGTTTAGATCTTTTGGACGACTCAGCTAATGAAGAATTGATATCCTTGTTAGAGGGTAATGACAGAACCCGAAGCATCGGGACTATGGTTTCTGCGCTATCAACCTACTTGTCAAAAAAATCGATTAGATAACACTGAACCTCTTAAGCTGAGTCAAACCTGTGGATCTACGGTGGTAGGCTCAATTGTGATTTTTTATCAGATTTTGGCAAAGTAATTCGGTTTATAAATCTTATACGTGCTATCTTCACTAAATGAGCTAACTCAATGAGAGTAATATTTGATATTTAAATTCACTTGCTATGTTGTTTATGCTGCTGTGCGCTTACTACACTTGAGTTATCGATACAGATATATTGATGAAGTAAACAAAGTTAGTTCTGAGGAATATGGCGCCAATAACGCGATGATCATGGCGACCTGGCATAACAACTGCTTTGGTGGAATTCTAGCGCATACATTTCAAAACTTTAATCCTCTAATGAGTAAGTCTAAAGATGGAGATTTAGTGGCGTTTGTTTGCGAACGAATGGGTATAGCCCCGGTTCGCGGGAGTTCGTCTCGAGGAGGGAAAGAAGCCCGTGAACAAATTGTGGAAAACTTTAAAAGAGGCTACTCGTCAGCAATTACAGTTGATGGCCCTAAAGGGCCAATTTACGAAGTTAAGATGGGTATCGTTGATATTGCAAGACGTGGAAATGTCGCGATCCTACCCTTTGGAGCGATTGCTGACCGATACTGGACATTAAAGAGTTGGGACAGGTTTCGTATTCCCAAGCCGTTTGCACGTATCAGGGTATTTTACGGAGAGCCGATAGTGGTTTCCCTAGGGACTGTCAAGGAGCAGCAGGGGGTTTATGCTGAACAAATCCAAAAAGCTCTCATGATTATTGAAGCTTCCGCGAAGAGACCGTGCAAATAAGCCGCCGGTCATGATTGAACTTTACAATAGCTGGTTTGAATGCCACAATCCTTCCTGTGATTGTCACAAATTAAGCTAAGTTACTGGAATCACAGTATATGTGACGAATCCAAAGGTCTTTACATTAGGAGAGATGGCCGAGTGGTCGAAGGCGGCGGTCTTGAAAACCGTTGTGGGGTAACTCACCAAGGGTTCGAATCCCTTTCTCTCCGCTCCTTGTATTACATCTGGCCGGTTACCCGGGATATCAATATATCGCTTCTTTTCGAAGGCGCTGACAGCATCATTCCATTTGCTTTTCCAAGGTCGTAGTTCGGACGCTCGGCAAATTGATCGGCTGTAATATCGATGTAAGATCCGAAGGTATAATCTGATTGAAATTTTGATTTGTCTTTTTCACTGGTAATCTTCAGGTACCAATGAGTCTGCCCATTTATTCTCATAACATGTGGCATAAGGCCAGAAGCCTTTCCGCCCATTAGTCTAAATAGCGCTTCTGTTGCATGGTAGCAATGACCATAATGGTGGAGGTTGATGCGTATATCTTTAAAGTTACGGTGTGATATGAGCTTTTTTTGCCAATAAGGCTTCAATAGATCAGGGTCTAGAGATTTCTGAATAAGAGTCACCAGCTGGTTAAAGCCGATTTTTTTTCTGCTGAACTTTAGCGAGCAGCTAGAGGTTACACCTTGCGCGTCTTTAATGAAAACTGCTGCTATGATAGAGAACGAGACCAAATATCTGTAATACAAAAAAGTTCACTCCTTCAGGGGGTGGTTAGATCATAAATAAAGACTTACCTAATCAAGTCGACCAACTCTTTCAAAGTGCAGTTTTTCTCGACTTGGTGGCGCAGTTTTTTTGCGAGTGCAAGCCGGTAACGGTTACAGCGGCCATCTCTAATTCTCGATACGTAACCACCCTCTTCTAAATCAGAGACGATTTTTTGTACTGCCCGCTCTGTAATCCCGACTTGATCGGCGACGTCACGAAGAAGTATTTCCGAGTCACGCGCCAGACAGATCAGTACGTGAGCGTGGTTGGATAAAAAAGTCCATTTTGCGGACTTTGTGCCTTTGCTCATTTCTATACCCCGACGATAAAATCTGGTAGATTATAGAGCAAATAGGGCTTAATCCGCTATTTAAATCGTTTCACTCTCCATGGTTAACAATGATAAACCTCGATTTTATCAAACATTTCTTAGGCCTTGGTCCGAATTCTATCCCAGAAAATATTACTTTTTCCGGAGTAAAAGCTGATTCAAGACTGGTCGAAACTGGAGATTTGTTTGTGGCTTTGCCAGGAGAGCATTTTGATGGCCACGAGTTTATTGCTAAAGCAATTGATCGCGGTGCTACCGGGGTGATACATCATAAAGATAGAAAGGTTAATATTCCTAATGGTATACATTCTTTTGAGGTTAAGGAATCGGTCGAAAGCCTCAGGATATTGGCGGGGGCATGGCGCCAAGAGCTCAGCTGTCCAGTAGTCGCAATCTGCGGAAGCGTCGGCAAAACGACTACAAAGCAAATGGCTGCGGCTATTTTAAGTTCATGCTTTCCCAACTTAGCTTCTACCAAGGCTAGTCAAAATGGTTATCTTGGAATCGCACTTACTTTGCTAAATACCCCACTTGATGCAGGCATGCTAGTTGTGGAAATCGGTATTGATAAAATTGGCGCTATGTTAGAGCACATGCGACTGGTAGCTCCAGACATTGGTTTGATTACTAGAATCGACTATGAGCACCTTTCTGGTCTTGGGAGTATTGGTAGTGTTGCCAAAGAAGAGCTAGCCTGCTTCGATTGGCTTTTGCACAACCATGGAAAGATGGTGGTAAACCTGAGTGATTTTTGGCAACGAGCATGGGTTAATGACTGTAGGCCTTCTGACATGATTAGTTACGAACTCGTTTCGGAAGGCATAAAATCTAGCTCAACTATTAGAGGAGTTTTACAGGGCGATGTTTTGCTCATCTCTGATTTAATGGGTAATAAAGGTGAATTTAGTTTGCCACTTCCTGGAAGTCATAATGCTAGTAATTTGCTTGGTGCGGTTTCGGTTGCACATAGTTTTGATATGAGTCTTGAACAAATTAGTGAAGGGCTTTCCGCTTTTGTTCCACCACCAGATCGTAGCCAAATACGAGAAGGGATAAAAGGGGTGAGTTTTCTGTGTGACTACTATAATGCAAGCCCCGCCTCCATGGATGCAGCTCTAAGAACGGTTAGCGACCTTGCTGAAAAAGCGGGGGGTAGGCCAATTGCTTGTCTTGGTGACATGCTAGAGCTAGGTAGTGCTGAGGAAACGCTGCACCGTGATGTTGCTGTTACATTGAGTGAGCTAGGTTTTGAGGGTGTTTTCTGTATCGGAGATAGAACAAAGTGGATCATAAACGAATTGGAAAACCTTGGCTTTAGCGGTGCTTATAATTACTGCAGTGATTTAGAGAGCATGACCCTTTTGTTGCATAGCTTTATTTCGAAAGGCGACGCAGTGCTTATAAAGGGTTCAAGGCAAATGACTATGGAAAAAGTCTGGGAAAACCTTACCTTGACTGATTTAGGGCGCTAATTTTTTAGCTTTTCTAATAATCACGATAAAAATACCTAATAGATGTAGAAAGCGTAGCAACTTCAGCTCTTTATAATTTTTTTTGTTTTTTTCCTTGAATACCGAAGCAACCTTGCTTAGACTGCCAATAAGACATACGAATTAAATTTCATGAATTATTTATCGTGATATTTAATTCATTATTTAAAAATCGTCATTTAGGTGACCACAGATCGAACGGAGGAGTCTGCCATGCAGCAAAATCGATTCAGTATTTTAGGGACGATGTCTATTTTGTGGCTTTTACTGATTTTTGCGGTGTCAGCCCTGCTAGCTACTATAAAATCTGGTACCCAATATTTTGAAATTTTTTCCACTGCTATTGCTCATGTTGACATAGATCTAGCACTCCGTTTCGATGCGCTATCGACCCTTATGTTTTTGATGGTAAGTTTGCTGGGAGTTGCAATAGGTCATTATGCTATTAGGTACCTCGACGGTGAAAGCCGGCAGGGCTATTTCTACAAATACTTACTCAGTATAATCCTTTCTGTCTCTTTGCTAGTGCTGTCTAGCAATCTGATAATGTTTTTTGCTATGTGGATTTTAACAAGCTACAACCTCCACAAACTGCTTATATACAATAAGGAGCGGCCCAATGCTTTGATGGCCGCGCGCAAGAAACAGGTGATTAGTAGGTTTGGCGACCTCTCTTTATTAGCTGGGATCTGTCTCACCTATTGGCATTTCGGATCTTCCGATTTTTCTACGATATTCACTTCAGACGTGCTAATTAGTCCTGAAAATCATGGACTGATGATGAATACCATCGGTCTTCTTTTGGTTGTAGGGGCTTTAGCAAAGTCTGCTCAGTTTCCCTTCCACTTTTGGCTTCCTGATACGATGGAAACCCCGGCGCCGGTTTCGGCATTGATGCATGCTGGTGTTATCAATGCCGGTGGTTTCCTTATCATCCGCCTCAGCCCTATCTTACAATCATCAGTTTTTGTCCACTCTGTCTTAATTATTGTCGGCTCAGTTACTGCGGTTTATGGAGCCCTCTGCATGGTGACTCAAAATAATATTAAACGTAAATTAGCATACTCCACAATCAGTCAGATGGGCATGATGATGTTTGCCTGCGGTATCGGTGCTTATGCGCTAGCACTTTTCCATATTATAGCTCACAGCTTCTATAAAGCTAATGCATTCCTAGCCACCGGAAAACTGATTGAAGAATCAGATCAAGCAGGCCTAAAGTTAACTAGAGTGCCTCCTGCAATGATTTTGTGCGCTATTGGAATCGGTTTTGTAGCAATATGGTTTGGATCTTTGTATCAAGGGGGCTCATACCTAGCGCTGTTTACTTACGGGTCGGTAATGTTTTTAGGCCTGGTGCAGAATACCAGTACTTCTCAGGGAGCTAGTTATAATAAGTTCAATCACTCTCTAAAAATATCCGGTCTACTAATACTAGCGGTTTCGGCTTACGTGCTAGCCGAGAAATTACTGAGCGAATTTTTATTTAACACAGTTCCGGCAGTGTCTGATACCGGTATGGTGTTGTCTCAGAACTTAGCAACAGTCTATTTTGGCTTCGGTCTTTTTTCTTTAGTATTTTGGTTTTCAGCGCAGATCATGGATCCACGATCATCAGTCAGCAAAGCGATCTATTTGCACTTATGGAATGGCGGTTATGCCGGGCAGGTAAGCTCCAGGCTACTGGCAAATATTTTTCCTAAACAACATTCAACGAACGTAACTAATTAACTAATGGAGATGGTGTTATGCGTGACGTAGGTACAACTGAGCACAGGGATGAGGTTGCAGAGATTCTAGATTTTCCGGAGTCTTCTGTCGATTTGTCAAAGTCTGTGCCTGAGCAACCAAAAGTTCAGATCGAAAACCCAATTGAAGAGAGCCTAAAGGTTGCGACTCCAGCCTGGCCTCTACAGAACACTGTAGCGGTGAATCCGTTTTGGTTTAACCGTGATAAACATCTGGTTGATGTCTTTTCACAGCTTGAGCCAGTACTGCATCAGTCGATGTTTATGCCTCTTGAGTTTTATCACAAAAAGCATCAAGCCGGGGATATATGCGATTCTGCTCTTAGTCGGGCTATTGAATTAGCACAATCGATATGGCCAGATCTACCAAAATCAACCGGAGAGTTTGAGTCTTGGGCTAGGTCAATACACGATTCTCATCGAAACTACGAGACTTTTGCTGAGACCGTGAATGCTAAACAGGATTTCCACCAGATTGTTATTGAAGACATTGGTAAATATTGTGCCGGTTATTTTGATGATAGACAGGCTATCATCCGCTACCCCTGGCAGTCTGGCTCTTTTTGGCACGGGTGGTTCGAGGCTCAGAAATATGACAAGGCCATGCTTAAGTCTGGAATCAGCGGTTTTGATAAAGTTGTTAAACGTTTTCATGGGAAAAAGCCTAAGGAAGTGATTGAAATAATTTTTGACTCTATCGGCTTGAGTTCTAGTGCTGGAAAACTGGTATATATGCAAAGATTACTGGCAACCACCATTGGCTGGGCTTCGCAATTTAAATACGTCGAGTGGCAGAAGTCTTTAGGGTATCAGGTTGATCGCGATGCAACTACCCTTGATTTTTTAGCTGTCAGAATGATCTATGACTACGCTGTATTTAATAATTTCGTAACTAAGTCGGAGTTTAAATCTAATTCTTGGGTACGAAGCCTAAATTCAATCGACCACGCTTCTGCCAATTCCAAAAATATTCTGGTAGCGCCTTATATTTGGCAGTTAGCGTTTGAGCTATCATTTCAAAACCGGATCATCGGTCAATTGGAAAATGCGCAGTCTGATAGGCAGGGTCCAGGCCGTTACCAGATGGTATTTTGTATAGATGTCCGCTCCGAGATGATACGTCGCCACATCGAGAGTTTAGATGATGACTTTCAGACGATAGGGTTTGCGGGTTTTTTTGGAATACCTCTAGATTACAAAAAAACGAGTCAAAAGACTGTGGGCCATAGGCTACCTGTGCTTTTAACGCCGGCCTATCATGCTGACGAGAAGGCAAAAGACCCGGTGGTGGCAGCAGAAGTTCATTCGTCAAATTTGATATATAGCTACTTCAAGAACTTACGCAAAGCGCCATTCTCTTCGTTTCTATATGTGGAACTCTTTGGGATTTTAGCGGTTGGAAATATTGCCTTTCGGACACTAAAAACTTTGGCAGCCAAAGTATCAGGGCGAAAGGTACCATCAAAATTTGAGTCAAAATCGTCGGAGCCATGTATGGAGACTGCTAAGTCGCTTGCAGATAGTTCGGCTCTATCTCTTGACGAAAAGGTAGGCCGCGCTGCAGCAGTGCTCGGTCACCTTGGTCTTAAAGAGGATTTTGGCAAGTTGATATTCTTCTGTGGACATGGGTCTACTACTACTAACAACGCACTTGCATCGGCGTTAGATTGCGGTGCTTGCGGTGGCCACGCTGGAGATATTAATGCCCGTTTTGTCGCTGATCTTTTAAATGATAGTGAAGTTCGTCGGGGCTTGATAGATCATGAGATAACTATACCAGAGAAAACTTGGTTTGTTGCCGCTGTCCATGAAACGGTGACAGATGCGGTTTATCTACTTGATGACGAAAAAATTCCTAGTGAATACCGGGCTGAAGTCGAAAAAGTTAAAGCTCAGCTGAAAACAGCGACGGCTCGAACGGTTAAAGAACGCAACTTCGCTCGTTCCGATGTTATGGACCACAGCCCTTGTCGCAGAGCAACTAACTGGTCTGAAGTAAGGCCAGAGTGGGGATTAGCGGGGAATGCATGCTTTATTGTTGCTCCCCGGTCGCGCACCAAAGGTGTCAATCTTTCAAGCCGTTCATTTCTTCATGATTACGATTGGCGCGGGGACTCTGATTTTGCGACGCTTGAGCTGATTATGACAGCACCTATGGTGGTGACTAACTGGATCAACCTGCAATACTATGGCTCTGTTACTGCACCTCGATATTTTGGCTCCGGAAATAAGGTCCTTCACAACGTAACTAATGAGAATGGAGTTGTAGAGGGGAACGGTGGTGATCTTAGGATAGGACTGTCGATGCAGTCTGTTCATGATGGAAATGAGTTTGTTCACGAGCCGCTAAGACTATCGGTTTTCATTGAAGCGCCCAGGTTTGAAATAGAGAAAATCATAGAAAAGCACCAAGTGGTCAAGGATTTGGTGGACAATGAATGGCTACACATAATTCATATCGAACCCGGTTCAGGCAGCTTCTTTCGAAGATTGTCAGGAGGTGTTTATGAGAGGGCAAAAGGAGTAACCATTAATTAGTAGTTTAGTAAAACTAATTTTTCTTTTAACTGTAAAGGAGACGTAATGGAAACATCATTAAATTTGAGCAGTAAAACTTATTCTTTTGAATGGTCAGATCCGGTTCACAAAACTAAGGTAGAGGCGGAAATACCTGACCTTGAAAAACTCGGTTATTCGGCTTGGGCCGATTGGGGGCCAATGTATGCCTTTCAGGTGAAGCCTAATAATCCTTTAAAAATGTCATACAATGGAGATGAATATGAGCTAAGGCAGCAGCAACTCAGAATCGAGTCCCCGATGTTAGCTAGCGAACGAGAACGATACCCGTTTTACTTGCTTATAGAAGACGATCATAAAGGCCTTGATCTTTACCTGTACCTAAACTCATCGCATGATTTAGGTAAAGTACGCGTGGTTAGGCGGGAAGACGGAATTAAACTTTTTGAAAAGGCCTATTCAGATACGAGCTACAAAAAAGTAGTATAGGCTATTTGTAAGCATTTTAAAAAAGGACCTTCTTGCTCGAGAAGGTCCTTGCTTTTAAGGTACTAAAAAAGTGGGTCCGGCCATGGCTCGGCGCTTTTTAAGCAGCAAAGTAAGGAGCGAGTCCCTGAACACAACCATGTATCTCCTGTACGCTCGGGTAATTGATTGTTACCTTCCACTGCGACAGCAGCGTCGCCATTGAGTAGGCATGTACTCTCGAATTCATAGATAGCATCAGCGACTTCGTCATTAAGGTTCTCTGTACATTCGGTAATTGTGTCACCGCTTACGACAATTTCAAGGTGTTGGCTATCCCCAACTGGTGTGTGCCATGCAGGACAAGTGACTAAAGCGCGGTTTGCAGACGCCGATTTCTTTATACTTGTATTAGTTTGTTCTCCTTTGGAAAGACCTAATAAACCCAATGAAAATAATGCAATTACCGATGCATAGATACACTTCATCATAACTCCTTCTATGATTGTCCAAAAATGAAATTAGTATTTAGATACTATACAAGGTCAAATGTGCGGAATCAATACTTGGGGGTATGCAAAGTGGGTGGTTTTCATAGTGTGAGCTATGTATTTCAATTATATTGACGGCATTATTAGCTGGTTATATATCTCGATAGCTCATGGCACAAAGGAATGGTTGACCTAGGTCATAGTGTGGTTGTTGAGCCAGATGAAAAATACTTGCTTTCCAATATCTGTGTCCCCTCTAAATACTTTGATCGGCTTGTTTTTATCAGGGAAGGACTGATATTATCTACCATAATCTAGATTAGTTTTGGTCATACAATGAACGATAAAATTCTAAAACTACTAAGGTATGGAGAACGAAAAGAGATCGGCAGATCAGCTGATGCGGCCCGTCTTTTAGTAAAAAATAAATCGGCTATAGATGACTTTTTTTCTCTTATGCTTGACCTTAAAGACGATGATGTTGTTGTTTCTCATGCGAGCTATGCTTTGAAGGAAGCAAGTCAGCAAAGTGAAGAAATCGCCCAGAGGTCTGTGAGGTTCTTTTTTAAAAATATTAAACTTTTTGATCAATGGGAGGCAAAGGAGAATTTTCTTAGGATTTTACTCATTGATCCCACGAAGACAAAGCTTAGTAAGAAACAACTTGTATTGATCGAAGAGTTTTTAAAGTCTAAAAGTGCAATAGTTAGTGCCTATACGTTGGAGGTTTTGGTTACTTTCAAATACCTGAATGAAGATCAGACCTTTATTGATCATATAAACTTTGGGCTCTCTCATGAGAAGGCGGCTGTGAGCGCTAGGGCTCGTAAGCTCGCTAAAAAATATAAGACCTAAGCGAATTTATAGCTAGGAAATCCTTACTTTTAATGAAATTCTTGATGAACCTCAATGACCAGGTCGGGGGTGGCTAAAAGCCGTAAAATATAAAACTTGATTGAGATAGCATTATTTTGCTTTTACTCTAATGCTCATGCGGTATTATTGTAAGGTTTCGAAGTGTATAGCGGTATAAAATATGAACGCAGAAGAAATTATTGAAAAGCTGCAGCTAGTACCTTTGCCTGAAGAAGGTGGGTATTACCGAGAAACTTACCGGTCTGAAGGTGTGATTCCAGATGGAGTGATTGCCGGTAGTAAAGGTGTAAGGAATTTTTCCACTCAAATTTATTATTTAGTTACTCCAGATGAATTTAGTGCTTTGCATCGAGTTAAGACTTCTGATGAGATCTTTCATTTTTATCTAGGAGACCCCGTGGAGATGGTTCAGATTACTGAAAAAGGTGAGATGAGCACCCATGTTTTGGGCCAAAAAATTCCAGAATACAATTTACAGGTTGTAGCACCGAGAGGTGTATGGCAGGGAACTAGGCTTATAGAAGGTGGCAACTGGGCTTTGTTAGGTTGCTCGGTAGCCCCAGGGTTTGAGTTTTCTGATTTTGAGGTTAAGACTCGCTCAGAGTTTATAGACCTCTTCCCGCAGCATAAGTCTGCTGTTGAGCGCTATACAAGATAGTTATGTTTAGCTTATATAGCGCGATTTATTACTGGTTAAAAGAAACCTGCCAACGATAATCTAGGTCCATTTCAGTCTTTACCTCAGCCCAACCGCTGTCACCGTTTGGATCTAATTTTTTAAAGTAAAGTGACCGAACAAACTCTTTGGGCCCCTCGTAAGTGTAATCGCTGCGAAGCTCAACGGTAAGATACTCACTTCCAGTACGCTGGTATTCATTGGAACAGCTTTTCCCCGATAGGGGGATTAAACCATTGTCGGTTTCTGTGAATGCAAAAAATTCTAAATAATCTTTGCTGTGAATGACAGCTATAGCGTCTTGGATTTCCCTACTATAACAAATGGTATTCTCGTAAGATGCTACTATCTGAAACTCTAGTTCTCCCTTGTGGCGATATATGGTCTCTTTTATTATTTTAACGTCAGAATAGCTCTGGACCGGTAGTTCGGAGTTGATGAAACGTGTAATGGTTAAGCTTGGCCGCCGTAGTCCGGCGAGAGAGTTTGTAGTTCTGTCTTCGGGTTTAGAGGTTAAGCGCCATTCTGATTCATCTTCTTCAGTTTGAAGATCGCGCTTCAGGACAAATCTGGCGGGTTTTGGGTTCTCGGGCTGGCCTAACAGCGTATCTAATGGTACCTCTATGGTAATTTCCTTAATGTTTTCATCGATATCTTTTGGAACCACCTCCAGGGCTATCTCGAAGGTCGTCGGATCTGTGTCTGTCGTGCAAGCAGTTCCTTGCAGAGCAATGCCTCTTTTAGGAGTTGGGTGGTAGAGCCTCAGCTCATATGTTTGCTTGTCACTTTCTGACTTAACTAACTTCGAAAACGCCACGGTTTTTTCCTTGTCAACGCCACAGTAATTTCCTTCGAGAACACCATTTATCCTTAATTTTGCATTGTCAAATCGCGAAAGCCTTGAGGTAGTAACTTCATAAACAGATGTAGAGTACAGGAGTGAAGCCGCGAGTGCGTTATGTTGAAGGATAATTTGCAAAAAAAACAGGGTGAAAGTCTTACCGATAAACTTCATATGGTCCTCCTAAAGCTCAGATTTTATGAATAGGATTTACCTGCCCCATGATTTTGACGCAAGCTGTGTTCGCTTGATTTGAAAGAAAGTGATCCAAAATGCTGGTTCAACTCTTTAGTAACATTAAACTATTTGCGTATATAATTCGAACCCATCTATTTATCTAATAATACTAAGAAAATCTCTGGATGGAGCTTCTCGTTAGCTAACTGATTATAGAAAGTGTTGGTATTTGGAATATTTATAAAAAGCAACCCAATGTAATTATTGTGGTTTTGTAGATAAATGTTCAGCTATGCCAAATTGCACCGATGGGCAGGGTGTTCGAGTTATTTAATGAATTAGAGGAGTAAGAAATGATTGTTAAGGGATTTAGAAAATGCCTGATGGTAGTAGGCGCTTTAGCTGCTTTTTCGAGCTGTAGCGACAGCAGTGACGATGATAGTTCGACCGTAGACTTTTCGACTATTACCAGTATCGAGTCTTTGGGCCTAGATGAAGTTTTTGATGGCGATGTACCTGACGAGCTTTCTGGATCTAGCGCGTCACTCGCACTCACAGGAACCGCTTCTCAAGAGCAATGTCATATCAAACGAATGACCCAAAACGGTTTAGAAGAGCTGCATCGTATTGGAAATATTATGTGTCACTTTGAGAATGAAGAGAAAATGACTATGCCAGGTCTCGGTGAGTCGAGAAAATACCAAATCACCTTCGAGGGTGATCCTCATGATCAGCAAAAAGGTGGACGCGCAATCGGAAAAAAACCTGCCCACGGTGCTAAGCTTACGTCTGACAAGCGGGTTGTGAAGGTCCATATTTCGCAAGACACGGCAGGCACATACAGAATTGATATGTGCGATGATTATGCTAAGCAGGTTATTGAGTTAACTAGCGATAGCTTTAAGAGAACCGGTACGATAAAAATGCACGGAACTGATAAAGATGGCCTTAGTCAATTTCGCAACATTAAGTTTGCAGCGGATCTAGAGAGCACTAAAGACCGCATCAAAATGCAACTTTTTGAGAAGCGTACTCGGCCTTCAACAGACTCTAGTTTTGGTGCCGAAACGGTTCGTAGATTCCTCGAGCTTGACTTACCTCAGGCTTCGGGCTCAACAGATCCTTATTTTGTAGGTTTTTCTACAACAGGAACTTGGAAGGGAATTACTGAAGAGCGTTTTGGCGCTGCGCGTATGCGAGATGGTTATGGGGAAGCACTTCTTGGCCATACTTCTAGTGGAAGTACCGAATTTCGCCGTGCCCGCTTTAAAAGTAATGGCGAAGACGATAGCGAGGCTAGAACAGCGTTGGCTATCGCTGGCACTGATATTCCATCACCACTTGATTCAGAGTCAGATGTTGCTGAGCCGACTAATAACGCATGCGACATGACTACTTTTGACGAAGAAATCACTGTCAGTGATGCGAAGCTAACTGCAGGAAGTAGCTGTGATGTTGCTAAGTTCACTGAGCCTACATGTACAGATACTTCTAAGTATAAGGCCGCTAGCGCTGACTCAAGTATTTCGGTTAACGATCGTAAAGCTCCAAAAGACAAGGCAGCTCCTTCGATCTAATCGGTACTTTTATTTTATGATTTTGAGGGCTGCTTTCGGTAGCCCTCTTTTTATGTCACCTATCTTCCTGATAAAAAATGTAAACCTGTTCCATTTAAATCTAAATTTTGCCTTGAATTTAAACTTCTTAGTGGGCTAGAGATTTAGGTATATGCCTAAATCTTAGTGGGTGTTAAAATCATTAGGTTACAGACGGTGTTGAGATGAAAAACCCGAAGAATGTTTTGACAATTATACCTGCTCGAGGTGGTTCTAAAGGGATTCCGCGGAAAAACCTCTATGAGCTATGTGGTAAGCCGTTGATTGGCTATGTATGTGAAGCGGCCATGGGTGCCAAGAGCCTGCAAAGGGTTATCGTTTCGACTGATTGTCCGGAGATAGCCGATACGGCAGCTGGGTTTGGGGTTGAGGTGCCTTTTCTGCGCCCAAGTACTATAGCCGAAGATGATAGTTCGACTCTGGACGCTGTGCTTCATGCCATTGAAACAATGAAGGTGAAATACGATTACGTAACTGACGTGGTTGTCTATCTTCAGCCGACTTCGCCTATGACGACCTCAGCTCATATCGATGAGGCGATGAAGTTGTTTATATCCGATGACCGTGCGGAATCCTTGGTAAGTGCAGTGCCCGTTCCCCATAGCGTAAGTCCCAAAAAGCTGATGAAGCTGGAAAATGGCTACTTTAGCCCTCTTGACCCTAAGTGCAAGATGGGAAGTAGTGATCGTCATATTGTGGAGCAGCTTTTCGCAAGAAATGGCCCCGCAATTATTATTTCTAACAGTTCGAACTTTCTTGAAAAGAAGAATTTTTATGGCGATATAGTGCTACCATATTTTATGAAACCATCTGAATCAGTCGACATTGATGATTACGAAGATTTGGAGTGGGCCGAGTTTTTGATTCAAAAGCGAAGTAAACGCTCTTAAGGCGGTTAGCTTTTAAAGTACTTTTTTTACATTTGGTTCAGACTTTTGTCATAAAGCCTAGTTTTAGTAGGTTTTCCGTTGACTGACTGGCCAATTCTTCGTAAAAACAGATCATCTAAT
>JANQHA010000456.1 GCA_028282865.1 Oligoflexales bacterium | reverse complement strand
AAACTCTCCCATGCCGACACCTGCACAACACGCAAGAATGACAATCACTGCCAACCCACCCTCAAGTAACATCGAACCGTAACCTACAGAAAGAGCATCAGGCTCAGACGCCAACTGTTTGCTGCTTGTACCGCTACTAACCAAACAATGAAAGCCACTTACCGCACCACAGGCGATGGTTATAAAAAGAAAAGGTAATAACGGTGGTGAGTCTGAAGGAATATCTTTGGCGATCATCGGTGCAGAAGAAGCCAGGTCTGCGTCACCACTAAAACCCGCTACTACAACGCCAATAAGCAACAGAACCAGAGCAAAAATTAATTGCTGGCTATTAATTAAATCTCTTGGCTGGAGCAAACACCATACCGGTAGAACTGAAGCTACAGCACAGTAAACCAGCAAAACTATAGTCCAAAGCATAACCGTGTTAGGAAAAGGCCCAAGCACTGGTAGATTTAACAGTTGAGAAACATCTATAGGAACATAATAAGCGCCCAAATAAATCGAAAGGTAGACGACTAATAAAGCAAACAAAGAAGCAATAAAAAGGCCCCCACCTCGGCGATGCGTCCAAACTCCCAAGCCAACAGCCAGAGGCATCGTAATCCAAACCGGTAACACGGTCTCTGGGTACTCAGCAAAGATTACTGCTATCACCAAACCAAAAACAGCAAGCACAATGCTAAGAGACATAAACAAAATAGAAAGAAACAAAATTCGAGCTCTTGGTGCGATAATCCGGCCAGCATACTCACCAATCGTCTCACCACGATTACGAAGAGAGATCACCAATGTGCCAAAGTCGTGGACTGCGCCGATAAAAATTGACCCAAAAAAGACCCATAGCAACGCTGGAAGCCAGCCCCAGAAAACAGCGATAGCTGGCCCGACAATTGGCCCTGTACCAGCAATACTTGTAAAATGATGGCCGAAAACAACTCCCTTTGCCGTCGGCACAAAGTCAACATCATCATTCAAAACTCTAGATGGCACTTTCGCACTGCGATCTAATCTAAACACCTTTTTTGACAGCCAACGGCCATAGGTATGGTATGCAAGCAAATAGCCAAAAAATGATCCAATCGCAATAATGACTGTAAACACAGATACCCTCACTTTCCACAATTCACCGAGCCCGAGATTAGCAAGACCATCGGTGAACGTCATGCTCTATTGCGGACTACTAGCATATCTTACAAATCGCAACCATTCACATAACACTCTAATATAATTATATTTTTACCTAATCCCTAGCAAATCAACCGATCCGTGGTATACAGGCTAGCCTATGAGTGAGGTAGAAACTAAAACCGTTCACATAGTCGGTGGCGGACTTGCTGGCTGCGAGGCTGCCTGGCAGTGCTTAAATGCTGGCCTCAAGGTGATCATGCATGAAATGCGGCCTGTGAGATCTACGGAAGCTCATAAAACAAGTAGCCTAGCTGAGTTAGTCTGCTCCAATACCTTAAAGTCGAAACGGCCTGAATCAGCCCCTGGTCAATTAAAATACGAAATGAATCGATACGACTCCTTAATTTTAACTGCTGCGCACGCCAGCGCGATACCTGCCGGTCAAGCACTTGGCGTCGACCGCGAAGTATTTTCAACAACTATTAGCAAAACACTGGAAGCTCAACCAAACTTTCAATTAATTAGAGAGGAAGTCACTTACCTTCCTAGTGAAAAGGAACTCGTCGATCTAAATCAATGCTGGATTGTAGCGACCGGGCCATTAAGCAGTCCTAGCATAGTTGAATCGTTGTCAAAGCTAACTTCAGAAACTGCATCTAGATTATTTTTTTATGATGCTATTGCTCCAATCATCGATGCCGAGTCTATTGACATGGACTCGTGTTTTTTTGCAAACCGGTACGACGACACCTGTGACGACTACTTAAATATTCCGTTATCTAAAGAAGAGTACGAAACATTCATAGATGATGTCTTAACAGCCAACAAAATGCCGCTTCATGGATTTGAATCAACCAAATACTTTGAGTCCTGCCTGGCAATTGAAGTAATGGCTGAGCGCGGCAGAGAAACCCTCCGATTTGGCCCCCTTACACCTGCGGGCTTTACT
>JANQHA010000413.1 GCA_028282865.1 Oligoflexales bacterium | reverse complement strand
TCTGAATGTTCAATTATCCAGTTATGCCTCAAGCTAGTCAGTTTTTTACCTACCCCTAAGCCTCTTACCGACTCTGCGGTGAGAATCCCCTTTAAATAGTATCCGTCTGGAGCTTCGTCTAGAAGACCGTAAATTGAGGAACCTAACTCTTTTTGAAACTTACCCGCGCGAGCATAGCCTACAACTTTATCTTTTGAAGTGGCAACAAATAAGACCCCCAGATTCTTTGAAGGGGTGTCCTCAAAGTCCTGTCGGAAATGGTCATAGTCTCTTTGATACTCTGCTTCTGAATATTTATTCCGAAACGATGTAAGGTTTAACCAATCAGAATTTGAAGCTAAACGATAATTGATATTCATCTTGCAACAGTATCGAAGACAGCTATTTTTGTCAGCAATAATTGCTTTCAGTTAGTAGCAATTACATGAAAACAATGGCCAGTATGTAAGACTAATTAACCGTTCATATGCTCCAGTCTAGAAACATATTCGTATATTGTCTCTCCTAGGTACTGGTGCCCATCTTTATCAAGATGTATGCCATCTGTCTTACCGGCGGCAATATTGACATCGAGGAACGAGATTTCATGTCTTTTCGCGACACTTCTATACAAATTAGGTAATACCTCTGCAGATCTCTGAACTGTCGGATCTTGAAAAGAGCTATAGGGAATCTTAGATCCAATTACCGGAGGTGGCAAGATTAATATTCCTGGTGGTTTTGATGCAAATGCTCCAAAATTTTTCGCCAACTCTATCAGGTTCGAAATACCTTCGGCAATGTCGGTAGCGGCTCGGTGAAACTTTCTTTTAAGGTCATTGGTTCCAAGCATAATAATAAGTAGGTCTAGGTCTTTGTGCCTCTCTAAGCTAGACTTTAGCCCGCCAAGGCCATTTCTTCCGTGAAAATCAGAATCGTCCACATTTGTAGTTCTTCCATTTAAGCCATCATCCTCGACTTGGTAGCACGCGCCGAGTAAAGTGGCGAGAATACTAGGCCATCGATTCTCACCGAAAAATCTACCTTCATCCGACGGATCATAGCCCCATGTATTTGAATCTCCAAAGCATAAAATTTTTTTAGTCTGTTTCATATGATGATTTTGGAACAAAGCAAGATTGATTTCTAGTCAAATCTTTCAAAAATTATCAAATGATTGGCCATTATTCATCATTGCTTTTGAGATCCCAAATTGGGATCTCAAAAATATTACCGTCTGTCTTTATTGGTCCTTTCGTGCCTACCAAATCCAATGGGTCGCTCGTTTGAATATATGGATACCGCACATCAGACAAAGAATGATTACAGTTTACCTACCTCTTACCATGCTTAGGTATTTGATTTAGACCTTGTTGATTGCGAATAACACGAACGTTTTTAATTGTCTAATGGCTGAGAATGACCCCTCGTTCTCCTTCAAATCACTGGAAAGCGCGAAAACGTCAAATGTTTTGTAGAGGAGTAGACACTCCTTTGTAGCGCTGCCGGGGTAACGTGGGAATGGCACTTACACCATGTAAATCTAGCTACAGAAGTTTTGAGTTCTATTACACGAGGTAACCGTACAAAACCGAACAGTTTTTTCAGCGTATGGCACTTACCACTTGTCTTTCGAAGCTATTGGAGATCAGCTCAGATCCCACATATGATCTCCTGACGTTTGCTATTTAGTATCCTGTTGAATTCTGGTATAAACGTTGCAGTTTTCCAGTTATAAAAGCGCTTGATTTGGTCAACGCGTTGAAGGTGTTAAATCGTTTAGAGTACTTATAGGAGACCTTTATGTTGAAAATTATTACAGCCGCACTGCTTGTTTACACTGTTGGTTGCTCTGGGGGAGAAGAATACTCTCTGTCTGATGGGAGTGGAAATGAAACCAATCAAGCCACGAATCCAAAGTTTAAATGTAGTAATTTATCCTCTCCTCCATTTCTATATGGTGAACGACCCTCGTTGGCATCATACGACGGTAAAATGATCGTTTTTGGCAATGACATTTCGCGAAGGCGTGTTGGTGAAACTCGCAGTTCGGTAAGAGGTGCTATTTTTGACCCAAAAAATGATTCTTGGTCAACCATCCCGGATCCAACGTTTGCCACAGGCGGAGCAACCAAAATTGCGGTAGTGGGCAACGACCTTTATCTGTTTGGACTTCTCAAAGGCTTTTTGGTAGCCGGAGTCTACTCTTTTCCGGAAGATAACTGGAAACAAATTGAACTTCCAGACGGGATTCGTCACCCAGGTGGTTCTCTTGCTTACGGTGATTATTTAAATGGATTTAGCGTCGGTACCTTTGAATCTGGGACGAAGATAATGATTAATGCAATTCGCAATGGCTATTATGATTACTCTAACGCTTATCACTTTAGTTATGATCCCAAACAAAATCAATGGACTCCGAAGCGCTCCATGGCATTCAAAGCTCATATGGGAATGGCTATCAATATCGGCGACGAAGTATATTTTGCTGGTAGCTGGGCTAGTGGTGTCGTTAAGATCTTGAATCTTGATAGTGGGAAGAAAAGATCGCTTGAAGACGTTCCTAACCTAATTTCATCTTCAGCCGCGGCAGTTGGTAATCAATTGGTTGTTTGGGGTGGAGTTACTCAAACTTACGGTGAGGTGCCAGCCGATCAGGGATATATTTACAATACTAACGATAACTCGGTGACTGCTCTTCCAGATAGTCCTTTCTTGCCGAGGAGATCTCACGGAGCGACCACTATCGGAAATAAAGTTATTTTTTGGGGAGGGCTAACACAAGAGAAGTCCGGTCCGGGAATAACGGTAGGTGAGAGTGGCCGTCGAGTTTTAAACGATGGTGCCGTTTTTGATATGGTTGAAAAACAGTGGATCTGTAAGCAATAAAATTAGTTTAAGTTATTGTCGTATCCATCAAACCGGTCAAAAAAAAATTAATCTTTTAAAAAGTTCCATCGGCCATACTCCATTTTGTAATTGGGTATGGCCATTCTCCTTATAAAATCAAGCCTAAGCAATAAATGTTAACGCGTAAGGGTAATCTAAATTTCTACAACTTTATAGAATAACTATTACTGTTGCATCATAGCCGCCAAAGCGATATGCCTCTGTCTTCTATATCCTTGCGATCAAACATACCTTTTAAATCAATAACGACTTTTGATCCACGAAGCTTCTGAGAAACGCTATCTACGCTCACCTGGTCTTTGAAAACAGAGTGGTTCACAGCTAAAATCACTGCATCACAAGGCTCCATGTCTTCCCAGGAGATTAGAGACTTGCCGTATTCTTCGTGAAACTCATGAGCATCAGCGATAGGGTCAACCAGAGAAACGTTGATCCCAGAAGCCATTAATTTATCAGCGACGTCAATCACCTTGGTATTTCTAGTGTCTGGAACATTTTCCTTGAAGGTCACACCTAAAATACCAACATGCAGTGGCCCACTAGATTCCCCTTTCAGCATCAAACTAATGCATTTATTGGCCACAAAACCACCCATTCCATCATTAATCCGACGACCAGCCTGGATAAGCTGTGGATGAACACCGACACCTTCAGCCAAGTATGATAAATAGTAAGGGTCGACACCGATACAATGACCACCGACAAGGCCTGGCGTAAACT
>JANQHA010000404.1 GCA_028282865.1 Oligoflexales bacterium | reverse complement strand
GAACTTTTTGCTGAAGATAACCACGCCGTATATAGGATCGTCCTATAAAATAGAATTCTCGACCAAAAGCCACTTTATTAACAGCGAACTTATCTCGACAAGGAGATTCATTATCAGGTATATCAAACTTGCCTTCCATCTCCACTCTTCGAAAGTAAGAAGACGCTCCCAACATCAAATGAAAATCGCTAGGCCCAATGTGCACTGCAAGTTCATCCCGATCGAAGAACTCCACCAGGCCGCTTTCCGGGATTTTCTGCAGACTACTTGCATATTTTACAACAGCAACCCCCAAATCCTTATAAGTCATCCCAAGAACCGAAAGATAATCTTCATCTGAGCGGATTACCTGCAGTGGTGACAGCACAGGTCTCTTAGATTTACTTTGGCTTACAGATATATCAACGATTTCGCGACAAAAAACACCAAATCTCCGAGTCACTGGGTCATATATTTTACCAATTATATCAGAAATCCCATGGGGATTATGACCACTCAATGATGCGTTAGATCTAGGCTTACACCCAAAGACCGCAATAAATATTAGTAAGAAAAGAGTTCTCACCTGTGCCTCTTGAAAAATTCACACTAAACGCTCTAATAGAGTTTATCTTAAAGATGAGCACATACCAACCTAGAAGCGATTCGTGTCATCTCATTTAGCGAAGTCTCTAGGGCTGTTACTGTTCATAATCACTAGATTCGAATGTCAACTTTACTGTACCAGCTAAGGCTTGGTGACTAGTAAAGTGCAAACCTCCAGAACCATGATAACCTAAATGGTATCTAATTTTGACAGGGCAGCAAGAGCTATTTCTAATACAGTCATCATAGTCAAAAATTTTATCGCCTATTTTTATTAATGACTCGACATTATCCAACCTACCAACGCCGTGGATTTTAAATTTAGCGAAGTTACGCTTAAAGCTCCTTAGAGTAATTAAAAATACCTAGAGTTATTTACTTGACTGAGATTGCGCGACCCTCACGTTTCTCTATAAGGTCCCAACTTTTCTAGACGAAAAAATTTTTGTATACCCCTTATTTGTTTTAATTTCCTACCTGATTACTATGGGGGAAGCTCAAATTATTAATAAAATTTGGTAAGGCATTTAAAGTACGCTGACTAAATAATCAAACGTGGGTTATAAGTTAAAATCTAAACTTTTACATGTTAATGTTATCTGCAGGGCTTTATCGCCGTCTTGAAAGTTCCAGTAGGTCACTTCAGCTACTGCGTCATTGACGAACCGAATTGCTTTACAGCACCCAGAAATTCTTCTTGATCTGGTGATACTACTATCTACTTCTCGAATATACCATACCTTAAACCCTGGTTCGTTTTTTTCTGTAATCCATTCAACTAGAAGAACTGAGTCTCCTACTTTATTGACGCAACCAAGATCCTGAAAGAAATAGCTACTTAGATCAGGTAAAAATTGCCCTCCTTTTAAATAAACTTTCGCAATCTTGAAAGGAGACCCCATACGCACTTCAGCACGATCTTTGAACTCTAATTTGTACACTATAATATCTCTTCAACAATTTCTCTTAAATCGAATTCAGTAGGTATAAAGAATTGGTGACCTTCACCTCCTGCTACCTTTCCAGCATACCCCGACACACGCTCCTTGACTACGAAAGTTTTGGTAATACTAGCATCATTTCCCCATTTCCTAATGTTGAATAATTCGTCGGCGTGATCTGGGTCTAAGGGCTTAATAGGACCAAACCAATGCCCGGGTGCTTTTTGGCCGCGACGCTGCACTTGAAAGAGTATCTCCCCAGGTTCATAAACCCCCTTAAGAATAGGGCCTTCAAATGCGTCTTTATAACTTTTTGAAAGATCGGGTAAATCTCTGACATACTTGTTCCCAAGCGTAGGCCTAATAGTCTTAGGCCCTGACAATATCTTACTTAGACCTTGAAAAGAGCTAGTTAACGTCTCCTGGTGCTTCGACACCGTACCAGAGCGCTTACTAATTATATTCACTGCTCTTTTTGCCAGCTCATCAGCCCTTTGAATAACCTTTCTGATGCCTGAGAAAGCCGAAGGGATGAATAAACTGGCAGTCGTTATGGCTTTTTCGGAGGATGATAACCTATGGCCGGTAACGGGGTTCACACCGGTTACCAGACTCACGATATCTTTAGCTAAGCCGACCCCAGGGGTAAAGTCTAATGCCAAGTCGACTGCAGCCAAGGCTACCGCTATAGCAGAGTCGCCTTCGGAGTTATCACCATCTAGATAAAACTGATCCCCTAATTCAATGGAAGCGTCGGCAAAATCAAGCAGCTTCCCAGAGTTCTCGTGCCCCTTCTCATGGCCCGATTCGATGCTTGCTCTAACGTAGCGACTGTAATTCTTTGCAATCCGAACTTGACGGCCTTCAGCAGTTTGTAAAGGCGTCTTTTGGTCTGTCTCACTAGGAACTGTTAATGATGCAATCAAAGGTTGTTTTTGAGTTACGCCTGCAACAAATTTATTGTGCTTATTAACATAGGAAGTGACCTGAGCCATTGCATTGGCCCGTTGCCTATCATGCGTAAATGTATTGACTGCATCTGACATGACTTTTTTGTATTCATCTTCCCGAGACTCAACATCCTTTTTTAACTCAGCAAAGTTCTTATAATGCTTTTTATAACTCCCATAATTTCCAGATCTTGAAGGGCTCTTAGAACCTCCATGACCTATGCTACCACGGTCGCCTGCCCCTATACCTTTGCCAAAGTGAGTGTATCGATATGTCTCTCTTTCATCGGAGCTTAGCGCTCCAATATTTCCACCACCACCTTTAGGGGCCGGACCTCGGAGTATAAACGAATTAATATGTGGTCTTATCTCACCGTCAACCTCATTAATGATTACACCCCCACCTTTTTTTTCACCAGTCGAGGGTCTACTTTCTGGAGCTTTACCAGATACGTCTTGCTTGTCATCTTTAGGGTCTGGAGCGACATCACTGTTTGACCTACCGCCATCTCGATCCTCCCTTATACTACGATCCTGCCACTTATCCTGATCAGGTTTATCAATCTCATGAGGTCCTGCCTCTCCAGCTTCATGTAGATTTGAGTGCGTATGTCTACACCCCTCTAGCATGCAGCAGAGGGATAGCAACAACATAAGTAGAAACATTATTCTGGCTTGATGCTGCATCCCTTTAAAACCTCACGATAGTAAAACTCCGCTATAGCAAACTCTGCTTCATTGGATATTTTAGATGCATATTTTTCATATTGATTTAGAGCCTTGTAACACCTGGGGTTATTGGGTGCGAACCTAATCTTACGGTGATAGTTTAATAGCTTTTGACGTTCCCACTGACCTTTCCAACCTTTAGCTGTCAACTCGTCTATCTGAGCCTGAACGATGCTGATAGAGAATTTTATTTCATTAAGCACACGCTTCTGAGTGGGGTTAGCATTCAAACGAGCAATTCTATTATAATGGTCACGAAGCTCTACGATCTGCCCCTTCATTACCTGTAGAGGTCGTCTGTACTGTAAGTTTTTAGTGTGTAAGCCGTGGCCGATTAAAT
>JANQHA010000358.1 GCA_028282865.1 Oligoflexales bacterium | reverse complement strand
CACGGATCTTTTTAGGGCTGCGTGATTTAACCAATACCCCACTGCAGTCCATTGAGCTCACCACCCATTTACTCGGAAATGATAAGATGACCTCGACCGAAGGTGTTAAACATCTACAAAAATCGATAGCACGACTTAAAATGCTCAGTAAAATCCTAGCGTCTCATGAGAAAAATATCGATTGGTCCACAACCAATGCATCTTTTAACTCGGTTCACACCTTGGAAAAAAAACTCAAAGAAATCAGACAACATAATTAGGGTTACTAGACCCGCACTTGAAGGGCCCCTATACGTACCAAAAGGCAGTTTGATAGCTTTAGACATGGAAAAATCACAACCACCACCGGAAATATGTGTAAGGGTATTCCCGCTAACCCCTATGACAGTAGTAGGTTTCAGTTTAGCTCTCCATTATATGTATTTCACGGTTCAAAAGACCCCATTACAACCAACTGGCAGTATCAGCATTTTATAAATAGCCGAGCAAATACCGCTAAACTTGAAAGCACAGTATTGTTTACCGGTGGTCATGGTGTGCTAAGCAATTTTTTCGGACAAGAAAAGTGTTCAAAACCATTGTTTGACGCTATGCTTTCAGGGTCTCCGATCGCTAAAATCATCGCCGACAACAAAACTTGCGGCGAAGACAGTCTAAATCTATTCTTTTTTAACGACACCGACCTAACTTCAGGTAGGTTTGATACCTACATGAAGAAACTCTAGTTTTTTGCTAAGGCAGTAAATATTATCCAAGGTTTGCAAGCCTTTTAAAATCGCTGAATAGGATCATAAGGTCTAATATAGAGCGAGTTCGGGACTATTAACTCTTTAAAAATTATTCACCTGATTTACACTGAAGTTTGTATCCAATAAGCACAAAAGCACTGCGATGCCGATCCATATTCCCCGCCTTTGCTGGAAAAAAATACCCGGAACAGACTGGGTTAAGTAAACGTGACACCTTCGCAAGCTCAACAAAATCTTCTAAGCTACCTGGAGCGACAGAATTTAGAGCATAATCTCCGTAGGCTTCTTTTTTTAAAGAAAGTGTTTTTGTTTTAGGATCAAATTTTAGAGCTAAATCAGACATTTTATAATTTTTTAGCATGCTTAAATCAATAGATTCATTTTGCGCTAGAGTCCGGCTTTCTTCGACCCTTAGTTTACAAGCCCAAAAAACGACAGCAACTAGCGGAAAAATACTCCAAAATAACAAAGATTTCTTCATTATAAACTCCAATTTTTTTTAGATTATCCATTAAGGTTAGCAGAGTAATTTTGCTAAGACAAGTATCCGCCTTCTACTCAATAGATTCAAAATAATCATTTTCCTGCCTGATTAGAGTCAAAAACAGTTAAGATCTTACTGATTTTTCCTTTAGAGAACCAAAAAACCTGATTTACCAAAAACTCTCTCGACTCCTTAGCTACCTCGTAAACCACACATATAGACTCATCATCCTGGTATTGTTTGACAATGCTGTACTGCATAGGAGTTGATTCGCCTTGCTTCAGTGCAGCAATATAATCTATGGCAGTTGTGGTGCTAAGATAAGGTCCGTCAAAGACCATAGTATCGGTGAACAACTGTCCTAGATTTTCTGGATCACCACCAGAGTAGAAAGTGTTCAAGTATGATCTTACTAGCTCATATCCATTCATTACGATTTGAAACCCTTTCGTTGTTAGAGGCTAACTCACTTCCGACAAACCGAGGCCACTCTCCAAAATCCTTGAAGATTATCAATCGAATGACTCGAAACATCTAGTTTCAATAACATTTGGATGAATAGCTGACAATCGCTCATATGACTGACGACCATTAGCAACCAGCAATACATCAATGCCCAACTCATTGCCAACATCAAGGTCGTGATCTGTATCTCCAACAAGTATCGTTTGACTTGGGCAAACATCAGCGAGCTCAATCAACTCTTTACCACGATCCAGTTTGCTAGAAGCATTATGGTCGCCAATACCAAATATGTGATCAAAATAGTGATGGATGTCAAACTTCTTAACCCAGTCATCTAAGTGCCACTGCGCCGCTGCTGAAAGGATCGACTGCTTTCTATACTTATTCAATATCTGAAGGTTATGGTTTACATCTGAGAATAGATTTGAGTGATCGTTAAGTTTGTTGTTGTACTCTTTATGGAAATGGGTGGAAAGATCATCTAAGCTATGTCTCCTTGGCCTTGGTTTCCGTGGCTCTTAGGGCTACATGGTTAAATGGCTTCAAAGTCAAGGCATCAAAAGCAAAAACAAGAAAGCTTGGAGTAGAACGGCAGTGTATAAAATCGTCAAACGAGCGGATAACGAAGAATAGGGCTTTTCTTACTTCGTGACACCTAAATACTTCTGAGCCCACCCATTGCCAGTCTCTTTCCAGTTCAGTTTTATGTTTGGATGTATTCCAAAAACCTCATTGGTGCCGTCCTTCTGATATCTAACGCAATTTGACAGGTTAACTTTGAGGCCTGAATTCTTTAAGATGGTAGGATTACCGCCATTCATATAGCCGCATCCTGTGGAGCTACTATGTTCGCCTATTACCTTCGTATTGGGGATATTATCCCTGATTAACGAAACAAACATCTCCGCAGACGATGACGTATTTCGATTAATGAGAACGACGACTTCACCTTTATAAGAACTTTCTTGGTACTGGAAGTCGGATGATTTGAAGATTGGTTGTCTTATCTTGATGTCATTAAGAGCACCGGGCTTTACATAAGGAACATAGCCACATGCAAACAGTTTTCTTTTAGTCAAAGCATCACACTTTGGCTTAAAACCAGATTTATTCCAATAGTCGGCACGATCACATTGCATACGGAAGTCACTTAGAACGGTTTCGATATTAGAAACGCTTTTTTGGAGGATAGGCTTTGCGGATTTTTTCGCGTTTGACTTCAGTTCATTTAAAATTTCTGTCTTGATTTCGAGATAATCTCTGCGCAGATCTTCGGTTTTTATTCGCGCTACTTTTTGGCAATCAAGGGGTCTAGGTGAAACGACTCGCGCTGCCGTGTCCACCCAATCACTACCGCCCCCGTTATTGGTTACGTCGACGACTAGTTTCTTAAGCTTTCGCTTGTTGATAGATTCGATAGCTTTTTCTAAATCATCGGTTAACACCTGACGCATCACGTTGTATTCGAATTTCCACTGACAGTCCTTGTCACATTCCCCAGTGAATGTTTTGCGATACTCATCCCACTCTCGCTCACAGGTCTGCCGATAACCGTACAAACCGAATGCCGGAATAAACAGATAACCATGTTCACCAATCTGCCCAACCTTGAAAGTGGGGTTTGGGGTCTTCTTAAAAAGCTTCTGATCTAGTAGAGGCGCAGGTTCGATGACTCTCTCTCGAATGCCAAGGCTTTGGCATAACTTACCTGCTGGAGTCTTGTCAGAGATCGCAGACTCGGACTGCGATGACTTATGCTTCGCGTCTGTCTTTTTCTTCTCACTCATTGCAGAAAATTCGCATTCAATTGCTTTACCGCTTCGAACGACTCCGAGCTTGACGCGTTCATCGATCAAGTAGCCTTTGGTCAAATAGGCAAGAGCAAGATCACGACGGTTAAGATCATTGAAGGCAGTGTAGTACCCCTCGGCGTAAGTGACAGCTTCTTCTATCGGTTGACCATTCCAGGCTGTCACCTTGTCACCAGCTTTTATGGGGCAGCCTTTTGCTTCTATTTCTTTGACGAATACATCGGATCCCTGTTGTCGAAGTGTGAAAACGTGACGCTTTGGAGATCCTAGAACTTTAGGGGCAATGTTACGGAGGTTTTTAATCTTGAAATGACCATCTCGAAAAGCTCCTACAAATCGAATCATCGCAATGAGAGCTTCTCGGTCAGACTTTGCTTCTTTCAGTGCTTTAGTTGTC
>JANQHA010000354.1 GCA_028282865.1 Oligoflexales bacterium | reverse complement strand
TGTTTGTACCTCCACCCTGCTACGACTATAAAACTGGTAATGGCCGCTGTCAGAGCCATGGTGCGCGCTGACCTTCTCGCTCTTTTTTCTCGGTCGTATAGGTTAAACTCCTTCATTCGTGCTCCGAATGATGTCGACTAAAATACTTGGCTCAATAGGCTTACTTAAAATAGTTGCATCACCTAGTCTCTCGGCTTCTTCGACTAAGGGTGAGGTCGCTGCATGTCCCGTTAGAAAGAAAATCGGTGCTCGAAACTTATGAGCGCGTAGCCAGCGATAAACGTCAATACCGCTTGGCTCGTTTGGACCTAGGTTGATGTCAAGAATCGCCAGCTTGCAGCTAAAGACCCGATCTCCAAGAGCTTCGATTTCAAACATACTCTTGACGGTAATGGCTTTGTAGCCACATTGTCGGTCAATAAAACATTTGGCTAATCTAAGTAGGTCTTCACAGTCATCTAAAAAAAGTATCGAGTTAGGAGTGCTCATGATCGTACCAGGTTAATTAATACTAAATGATTGCTAAAGTTGGTGGATTTCACCAAGGTTGCTCCCAGTTCCATATCTCCAATTTTCGATAAGGACAATAGCTAATAGGTGCTCTCTATAGGCTTAAGAATTAATTTAAGCGTTTGGGTATTCAACCTTTGAATTTAAATAGTTAAAATAGTTTAGATATAAACGAAAACGGTACTGCTGATAAGGCATCTGGACAGGTCAGGCCCAGATACCCTAGGGAAATGATGCAGTTTTACGTCGATTACTGCGGTTCGTTCAATTTAGCGTGTGCTATACGGCCAGTTAGCGATGCGCACTTTGTGCTGTCCCTGAATACTCTAACATTTGTTATGAAGTGTGCACGCTTTCCGCCTTGCTGGGCCTTATGGATGACTTGATCAGCCATGCCGATCTCACCTTCCTCAGAGCCAAAGACGACCCCCTCATCGACACACCAACGTTCTTCGATTTCTTCACCAATTTTTAACTCAGTAGCGGAGCTGGAATCACTGCGTGTCATGGATACTACTTGTGCTTCAAGAACTAAGTACTTCTGTGCACAGCCGTTAAGTAACATAAATAGAGTAACCCAATAAAAGTATTTCATAGATAGCCCACTCCTTTAGCTTCGATACAAGTTTTTGAGAAAAATCCGGCGCTAAAACCAGAATACTTGGTGGTCAGGTTGTTTACATACCTGAAGTTTTTTCCGGTTTTTTGGCTACCGACTGCGACATCTTGCACTCGGCTCTCTTTTCCGGTCTGAGCATTTGCTATTGCTTGGCTAATTTCTGGTCGACTACCTAATGCATAGCCAAATAGAGAGTAAAGACAGTCATCGGCCTTTAGAGATACTGAAGACTTGCCGCGGTGTAAATCTTCAGTAAAGCCTATCAGCTTTATTTCTTTGATATCTGAATAGGTTGCGCAGCTGGTAAGAAAAACTGCCACCAAAGTTATGAAGTAGTGTTTCATGTTAGAATCCTTTCTGGTTTTTATTACTTTTTCATCAGTACATTAGATTCATCAGTAAGCCCGTTTGGATAGTCCTCGTCACAGCTATAGTGTAGGAATATCATGTTCGACTCAGTCTTGATTTTGTAAATGCACTTCTGAGAGTGGCCTGATTGAGCGCCAGCGAAACTTCCGGTTGCGACTTCGACAGATAGGATTTCTTCGATAAACTTTTTAGGGCTATCTTGGCTTTCTTGCTTTATTTTAGTCTTAATGTGAAAGTTTAATGAACTATCTTCCCAAATCTTTTCTTCGGACTGTCCGTCGCTTTTGATGGTCTTTTCAAATTTAAAGCTCCCAGTATCTAGCTCCCAAGTTCCCGCTAGGTCTTTGTCGATACTGCTTGAAACTCCTAATACATTTTTCCCATTGCCTTCACCGGGGTTGTCATTGTTATCCTTTTTTTTGCCGCAGGCAAAGCAACCTAAGCCTAAAATTAATAAAATTGCTACGTGTCGTTCCTTGATTTTCATAAATCCTCCTTAATAAAGTTTGAGAGATTGTTGTCTTTGCAGGAGGTAGATGCAATAGCTTCAGTTCTATTTTTGTTCGCTATGTTCGCTCTTTTGTTGAACAAGAGTGTCGAGGCCTCTAGGGATGCTAACCTGGAATAAGATGTGCACATAGCGATCTTGATTGTTAAATTGATCAGCGCTCATGTTTAATAACTGCCTACATTTATTAACTGTTTGGATAGGTACAATAAAACTCTCTAGCTCGACTTCGGTATCTATTTTATTTCCAAACCTGTGACCTTCGAGCGAACTTAACGCTTGGTCAAGTGTTTCACTATCGATCTGGAGTCTTTTTAAGATCTTCTCAGCTGTTTCTGATCGTGGCTGTGCTCCTGAATTTAGGATTTCTGACAACCTCGATGGCGACATATCGAGGTCCCTAGCAAATGCTCTTAATGAGTATGATGAGTTACGACTTTTTCTGAGCTCAAACTCCGATTTTAAGATCTTCCAAAAAATTAGTTTAAACCTCCTAGCAGCTATTCATATAGTCAACTATTTTTGATCATTCAATCAAATTATTTAATATATATGGATAAAATTCTAAATAACTGATACTCTTAGAAATAATGGGATCTAATCGGAAAAATTCTATTATCTCAGAAGCAATCGCTGCGACATCGGTGCTTGGATTTAAAAGAACTAATGCTCGCTCTATTGCTGAAAGACTGAGTATCCAACCCTCAAATGTTTTCTATTACTTTAAAACTGAGCAAGAGCTTACGAAGGCGATGTTAGAGCAAATTGTGTTGACTAATAACGATATGGTTGAAAAGTTTTCAGAGAAAAGAAATCCAACTACTTACAGACAGAAGCTTGCATCTTATATCTTAGGGAATCTCGAGTGGGCCGCACGCCATCCAGAGTCGGTAAATGTTCTTTTATTTGGAATTTGTGAGGGTCAAAGTGACTCAAATTTGCTCCAGCTGATCTCCAAAGCTTTATCGCAAGGTGAAGAGAAGGTTTATAATATGATTGTGGCAGGACTTGCAGAAGGAGAGTTTACCATAAATGTTGATTTAAAACCCCGTGAAGTCGCTAAGGCTTTGCACCAAAGTATCATAGGGCAAACTGTTCGATCAGTAACCGAACAATCTTCGGTTAAATTATACCATAAGCGCATGACCGCAACCTTGGATTGCTTTATTAGTGAATAGGTGCTTTCCTTATTATTATAATCAATAAGTTGGCTTAAGAAATGATCTATCATATTTGCCGCTCGTATTTACGGTGTTTTTTCATATCTGTATTTTTATCAGGTAAGTCATTCGGTTCGTGCCAATTTGTCGAAATCATGAAGACTTTTACCAGTATTGAAGAGCTAAAGAAACGAGAAACTGTTCTTACTGATTTTCCTTGGGAAATAAAACTTCGCACTTCAATGTTAACTGCAGAGTCGAAGAAATTCGTAACTTCTTTTGATCCAACAATTATAGCTAAAGATACTCAGGTATCAAATCCGGTATTTCCGGTTAGTAAGCGGGAGCCCTATGTTGATCGGGTTTTGTTATTTGGGCATGCTAAGTTAGAAGAAAGCAAGATACATTTCTACCCGCAGACTAAAACAGGTCAGAAGGTCGAAAATATGTACCCCCATAATCTACCTCACCCATCACTCATAGATTATTATAGCCACTCTAATAGAATGCAACTTTTTAAAAGTTATAAGGAGCAAAATCTACCATGGAAGGCCTGGCAAAATATATTTATGGATGAATTTAGTCTGGCGAATTATCGCAGCTTCGAAATTGCTATAAGCAATAATCTTTCGCTTAAAGCATTTGCCCGGGTGTATATAGGATCAAAAACTTTAGGAGTAGAAGGAGACTTGTTTGGCGTTGATACTCCAAAGACAGAGTTATTTAGTGCTGGCTTTGCGGCTGGGAAATACCCTGCGCATCTGATGCCGATTGAACGCTTACTCAAGCGGCTGCATTTAGACACGTCTCCGATTGATCAATTAAGGCAGCAATTTCCAGATTATACTTTGGTAGAAGTAGGACGACTTTTTGTAGATCGTGTTTCGGCTCCTAAGGAGCGAGCTCTAGCAAAAAAACTTTTATTAAGTGCAGTCCTTGAAGTTATGCAGGAGATGAACCTTGAGCGAGATCTTAGCAAGGTGATCCTTGTTGCTTCGGCGGGGCCTCTTGGGTCTCGGCTTTATCCGAAAGAATTTGATATGAAAAAAATTTTAACAGCTAAGATAAAGCCAGAAAATCTGGTACAAGACCTTCCAGATGGGGCTGATGAAATTGGCGGGATTCCAGTACAGTTTTTTTGGCTTCCGGATCAACAAAGTGCCTTTAAAGGCCATGGGCAATCCAAGCCTCATGATCTATCGGTGTTTGCGGCTACCGGGGATCTGGTAAAGCGTCACCTTATACAAGGTAATAGTGCTTACGAAGACTTTCCTGTTATGGACCATTTTCCATATATGATTTATAACTCGATGCTAGATCGTATCCAACCTCAATAGGTTGGTTGGGTTTTCGTCAAGCGATTCGTGACACTCTTTATCTGCCTATGGTTAAACATGGCCTGGTTAGTGGTCAATAGTTACAGCCACAGGCAGATTTTGAGCATAGAAAGCAAATTTCTCCGAGGAGATTAAGAAAAGCTATTATAATTGAAATGAATAGACTGCTTAAAAGTTTTGGACAAGGCCCCGTGCCGCTAGAAGACGAAAAGATGGTGCTGGTTTACCTAAGGGGGTATTATACCGGAATATAGTGCTTATAAAAAAGAAGGCGAAAGCTATACCGATATCGAAGTCGATTAGTCCAAACTTAAATAACTTGAACAGTCGAGTCGCCTGTAGTATCCATTGACTAGATATTAGATTAACCCTTTTTTTGTACGATAAATGGGCCGTTCTACTTATTTTTTTATAGTTTTCAATCTGCTAGCTTTGAGGCAGCTGTCTGCAGAGCCTATATCGCTTCCTGTTCCTAACCTATATCCACCTGACAATATTTCATCTGCTCATAAAGAATTTGTTGGTAAGTTGCGGCCGAGTGTTACAAAGCTCAACAGCCAGCTTGGCTCAAATATCGCCGTTATCGCGCCACTTGGTGGTAGCAAGATTATGGCATTTTCAGAGTTACAAGCTGATGGCTTAGTTATCTTAAGTATGGAGCGACCAGGATCTCCACCAGAGGTTTTAAACTCTTTTTTTGCTGGTTCGAAGAACCTGGAGGCTTCTCTCAGGGCAGCGCTAGCATTAGGTTCGATGAGTACCAATCAAGTTAGACAATCACCGATTGCTGCACAAATTCTTGGTTTACTTCGTCTGCAATTTGGTGTGTCGGAGGTCGAAGTTTCATGGTTGTTAC
>JANQHA010000283.1 GCA_028282865.1 Oligoflexales bacterium | reverse complement strand
ATTGAACGATCTCATTATAAGTGCCTTGCTGAATGACTTTACCCTTATTAATAATAACGATATGATCGCAAGTATTTTGAACTTCTGACAGAATGTGGGAACTTAGCAGAATAGTATGTTCCCCAGCCAAAGATTTAATAAGATCTCTGATATGAATAATTTGGTTTGGATCTAACCCTTCGGTAGGCTCGTCAAGTATTAAAATATCGGGAGCATGAACAATCGCTTGAGCCAATCCCACCCTCTGCTTATAGCCTTTGGAAAGATTACCAATCAACCGGTGCCGAACTTCACCAAGGGAAAGCTTCTCTATAGCTTCCGCGACGCGACGTTTAATATCGCTTCTGGGAACTCTACGAATTCTAGCTACATACTCAACAAACTCTTCGACTTTCATGTCCATATGTAGAGGTGGTTCGTCAGGTAAATACCCAAGACAAGCTTTGGCTTTTTCAGGCTCCTTAGTTATATCAAACCCTGCAATACTAGCAGTTCCCTGATCAGCACCAATACAACCACACAATATATCCATGGTTGTTGTTTTACCAGCGCCATTGGCACCGAGAAAACCTACAATCTGACCTTTCTCAACCTTAAATGAGACTCCATCAAGAGCGGCGAGATCGCCATACCTTTTAACGAGGCCTTCTACTACAATCATGAATGCTCCTGTATAATTCGTTTACCCAGATAAGCCCCGATCTTAATAGGGTAAATAAAAAATGGCAATATCTCGGTTAGTTTAAAGGTTCTATGGCGCTTCACCAGCTTCCTTCCAAACACCGACATCCCCAAAAGCCGGCAAATACTGGTGCGAGTGCCATTTGGGCTGTAAATCCCGATAATGACGGGACCTAATATGGCCCGATTGGCCGGTTGGAAACGACCAACGGCCTGCCTGCGCATTTTGCATGTCCCAAACCATCCGAAGGGAAGGTCCAAACCTAGACCTTTCTGCCAAGACTAAATGCCTAAACCCAGGCTGAGAAGGAGCGTCTACTCTAAAAAGCTTCCCCAATACCGGAACACTTTGGACAAAAGGATGCTGAGCGACCCATTGATTTTCTTGCTTATACGGAACCAATGATTTACTTGCTGAGGCCACCTTAGATAAAACATAATCGGCAAGCGCTGAAGCACTTAATCCGAAAGCTTTAATGGCATATCGGTTAGAAAATAATTTAACCATCCAAGAACGTCTCATCGTATGTTCATACTCCGGAATCAGCTCGGAGCTCACATTTCCTAAAAAATGATTTCGTACGCGAGCTACTAATAAGTTTGTTATCAAATCATCAACAAAAACAGCTTCGGTAAATGTTTGTTCGTCTGTAGTTGCGACACCGTCCCAGTTAAGCCAGCGGGTTTTAATAGCAGAGATTTCGCCTTGGTCACTCTGAGCTTTAGTGGCGACCCACCGCAACATCATACGATGATAACGGCTGTTAGTATCGAGCTGCAGTTCGCTAACACTGTTAAAATCATGAGATCGGCGTGAAGACAAATAAGCCATGATACGGCTTCGACGGTCATCTGGAGCCCAACGGTGGGTTCCTTTAAAATCGCGCCAAATCTGAGCATTAGCAGCAACAATTTGATTCGAGCGCTTCGCTAGAGACTTCTTGCTAAAAAGGAGCCTTTTGCGTCTAGAGTCATCTTCAAAGCCCTGCCACTCGCCAACTAGCGCGTCCTGTGGCGTCGCACCAGACACTTGACGCTTAACACCGACTCCAGAACAGCGAAAACCAATCTGACCCTTGGTATCAGCGAAAACGATCGCCTGGGCCGGAACCTTCATATGATCAAGAGCCTCGTTAAACTCTTTCCAATTAGTTGAACGGTTTAATCGAATAGAAGGCAGAGCCAGCAATTTAGGGTTCAACGCTACCCATTGTCGAGAATAATAATTTTCATTAGGTAAGTACTTCCTTTTTGACATAGGACCGCGATGTGTAAACCAAGCTTCGACCAATTTCGAAGGTTCGTCTTTTACCTTTATTTCAAATTTCTTCTTTACGATAGGTTGCCAGTACTGCTTTCCTAAATCGCTATAAGCGACATATTCAGTTTGATCTTCGTTAACAGTTTCTAGCAGGTAATCATCAACATCTTCGCCTAAGTTTGTGAACGTCCAAGCGATTTGGGGATTTCTACCAATAACAACACCTGGAATGCCAGCTAAGCTAGCTCCGACAACCCAATCATCCGTACCAACGCGAAGTCGGTTTGCATACCAGATTTGAGGGACACTCCGATTTAAGTGTGGATCTCCGGCCAGAAATGAAGTTTTACCGTCAGACCAGGCCCAACCATTGCTACCGGGAAAATATGTATGCTTGAACTGCATAAATGCTCCCTCCAACACATCATCGATAGGAACATCGGACAGATACTGCCACCGAGGTGGAAGAGGCGCTGCGGGACGGTTTCTACTGCCGAACATAGGTTTGGACCACGGGTGATGTTTCGGGAAGAAAAAGTTCTGCCACTCTATACTTAGGCGCTCTCGCCATACCGACTGACGTGCTTCATAGTCAGCAGAGCTAGTCAGAAACTCGGCCATGTACATCATCACTAAGATCGAGTCAGCACAACTCCACTTCTCGGGCTCAACTCCCATTAAGCTATATTCGACTCCCCAAGATCCTTTATATTCAGAGATAAACCGATTGACGCCAACAGCATAAACCTCACAAAACTTTCGCTCGACACCAGGCAGCATTGATACGGCACGATCAGCAACCGAAGCCCAATCCTCCATCACGTGCTTTGTATCTACTTCTAATGTCTTAGCACCGAACCATTCGCTAAGTCGGCCAGATGAGTAGCGCCTAAGCAGATCCATTTGCCACATACGCTCACTAGCAACCACAAAGCCTTGGGCTTCTATCAACTTTTCCCAGCTTTCTGCCGCTATAGTCGGGATTCCATGCTGATCAAAAGTAACCTCGGCTAAATCGAAGTGTTCCCAGTAGCTAGCCGAAATTCCCTGCTCCTTAACAACCCAAACAGTCATTATTGTGAAAAAACAGATAACCAAAACTGCTAACACGAAGACTCTACGAATAACAACCAATACTCAACCCCCAACCTGTGCTAATGCCGGTAAGTTTACATCAAGCAATATTAAATTTCAGATAAATTTATGTCGGGTCGCTATACAGATGGCAGCTGACCTTGTGCTGGCTATCAGTGACAAAGACCTCTTCGGGAGCAATCTTACGGCACCTTTCAAAAGCCTCGTTACATCTAGTATGGAACGCGCATCCAGACGGAGGGTTCATCGGACTCGGTAGGTCACCACTGAGTAATATTCTTTTTCGAGTTCTTTCTAGCTTAGGGTCAGCAAGAGGTATAGAGCTGAGCAATGCCTTAGTGTAAGGGTGTTTGGGGTCTTTAAACAG
>JANQHA010000157.1 GCA_028282865.1 Oligoflexales bacterium | reverse complement strand
CATTGTAAGAGCTAGCACCAATATTCCAAGTGATCGGGTCTAACTTTTTTTCCTGAGCGGCGGTAACAATTGGTACGTCGGATTCTACGCGCTTTGTTTCACTAACAACCGACTCTGTCACTGAAACCTGATAAGCACCAAAGTACTTTGTCTCGAAGGTAACAAAGCCACCAGCAATCGTTAATTCGCTTCGAGGAATCATACCTAAATATGATTTATCCTCCGCAGCAACCTTATATTTAAATAAAACCACTGTCCTTGAGTCGGTATCATTTGCAAGAGCAAGACTGGTCCCAGTGGTAGGAATTTGCAGGGTAAATGGATTACCGGCATCGACCGCTTCAGAAGAGGAAACCACCACCGATGGACCGGCAGCATCGACGTTACCGATTCCAAGACTGCTACCAGTGTTTGCACCAGCAAAGCTTATTCCTTGTTCAATAGATATATTAGTATTGATAGAAAGAGACCCGGCTGGGAATGCTACTGTTGAACCAGCAATTGCCCCCGAGCTACTAGCTGATAATGTTTGGGTTTGACTGCTCGCCGCCGAAAACTGTCCGGTTACTACTCCGTCCCCATCTTCGACCGACGAAATCGAAGTAACATTAACTACAGAATCGTCCTGCTTAAAAAGGCCTGGACCTTTGATACACGAGCCAAGACCCCAAGCAAGGATCCCAATGTTTATGTCAATGTGAATATCTCGTCTCATAAAAACCTAATCGGAGGCTTGGTCGAAAATATAAGTTTATCTTTTTAGTACCTTTAAAATCACATACTTACAGAGATTTATCATTGCAACACACATGGGTGGTCGGCCTAGAATGAGCCCGATTGCCACCTACCAAGGTCAACCTAGCATGGACGATCTTATATAGATTTCTTCATTCACCCTTCTGGGGTATAGTCCCGAGATGGCTACTAAAAACTTATCAACCTTATGGATAGATAACGATGCCTGCCCTAAACGGGTCAGAGAGGTTATTTTAAAATCAGTTCAGCAGCTTGAAATCCCAACGGTTTTTGTTAGCAACCAATTTATGCACCTACCTAAAAAGGACTTCATAAAGTCGATCTGTGTAAGCTCCGATTTTGACGCCGCTGACGATTATATCGCTGAACATGTAAAGAAAAATGACCTGATCATTACAGCTGATATTCCTCTGGCAGATCGCGTGGTCGCTACAGAAGCTACGGTCATCTCGCCTAGAGGGGAAATATTGGACAAAGAAACTATCAAAGAACGGCTAGCAATAAGGAATCTAAATCAAGAGTTTCGCAGCGCCGGTGAAATACATGGTGGCCCAAGGTCGATCAGTGATAAAGATATCAAACGCTTCGCATCATGCTATGATCGTTGGGTTACCAAGCTATGGCGGTCGAAAAAATAATCAACAAGACCCTTTGAGGAGACGATACGTGGAACTTCCAGCAGCAAAAACAGTGATAGAGCCTTTTAGAATCAAAACAGTTGAACCCATGCCGATGCTAGATGAGAGCCAGAGAAAAAACTTAATGCGAGAGGCTTTTTACAATCTATTTATGCTGCCAGCAGATGCTGTAAGTTTTGACCTTCTAACCGATAGCGGTACTAGCGCGATGTCTGCACGTCAATGGGGCGCTTTAATGGTCGGCGATGAATCGTATGCTGGATCGCGAAGCTTCGTAAAATTTGAACAAACAATTCAAGAACTCACAGGTTTAAAGCACGTTATTCCGACTCATCAAGGCAGATCAGCAGAAGATTTACTTATGAAAGCACTGGTCGAACCCGGACAAATCGTCGTCGGAAACACTCACTTTGACACCACACGAGCTAATATCGAAAGTACTGGAGCAACCGCACTGGATTTGCCATCCCCATCAATTGCCCTTGGCAAAGAGGATGATTTTAAGGGCAACATCGACTTGTTTAAACTCCAAGAACTTCTAAAAAAAGATGCTAAAAAAATTCAGGCAGTCATCTTAACTGTCACCAACAACTCGGTAGGCGGGCAACCTGTTTCCATGGAAAATATCCGCAATACCAAAGAGCTTACTTCAGCATATAATATCCCACTCTTTTTAGATTCCGCGCGCTTCGCTGAAAATGCTTATTTTATTAAGTTAAGAGAGCAAGGTTACGGGGAAAAATCTGTGTCCCAAATAGCCAAAGAAATGTTCTCACATGCTGATGGTGTGCTTATGAGCGCAAAAAAAGATGCATTTGCAAATATCGGTGGCTTTCTTGCTATCAATGATGGTGATATGGCTTCCAAGATTAGGTCTTTGATGGTCCTGACCGAAGGCTTTCCAACCTACGGAGGGCTAGCAGGTCGTGATATGGAGGCACTCGCAGTCGGCCTAAAAGAAATTCAAGACGAAGACTACCTTGCATACCGTATTAAGTCAGTTGAGTACTTCGGGCGTGGTATAGAGGAGGCTGGCTTAAAAGTAGTAACGCCACTTGGTGGCCATGCTGTCTACATTGATGCGGGCAAAACTTTACCACATATTCCCAGCTCAGAGTTTCCAGGGCAGTCCCT
>JANQHA010000135.1 GCA_028282865.1 Oligoflexales bacterium | reverse complement strand
GACGAATACCTGTCAAAGCCCGAGTATTTGATATATGGACTGGAATAATCGAAGAGACTGCTGAAGACGAAGACCAGGAATGATCCAGCTGAGCTTCCCCAACTCTCACTCATGTTAGTTGGGGACAACATTGCCCACCTCACTCTTTTTCTTAAAGCAATAAATAGAACTCTAAACACGATCGTATAAAAGTGTTAACAGCTAAGTTTGCGCGTTCACTTAGTATAATTAGGTTGTTAGCCAGCTAAATAGCCTGACTGTTAACAGCACTCTCGAGTCAACAGCCCATTCCATTTGGCATAGATTAAAAATACCTATCTAATCAATACAGCGTAAGACACGCAATACTGCTTAGGAGGGGCATCATGTTAGAAAGTTTCCAGAATAATCATAATGCGCCAGTTGAGATTGAATCTGTCTACGGTCAAAATTTTTCTAGCCTTCCTACTTTCGGGCAACCAGTCAGCACCAAAGTGCCAGCCACCTGTGGAGAGTTAGCCCAAGGGTACCTAGGTGGCAAAGACTTTCTAATAAATAGCCCGATATCACTTCATGCAGAAGTAAGCCTACAACTCAATAGAATTGGTAGCATATGCATATTTTCACACGGCAACTTTTCAAAGATGTCCAGTGCCGTATCGGAAACTTTGAGGCAACTCAATAACAGCCATTTAGGAGCAGAAATCCAAGTCAACGGGTCTATCCCTCGGGGTAAAGGGTTGGCATCCTCCACTGCAGAAGTGGCAGCAGCTATCATCTCTGCAAGAACCAGCTTGGGCTACAGATCCTCACCGAAACGAATATCAGAGGTGGTCACGAAGTTCGACTCAACCGATGGAACCTACTTTCCTGGAATTTCCATGCTAAACCAAGTGACTGGCGAGTATTACCAAGCCATCGGCACCCCGCCGCCATTGGCATTTATTATCTGCGATACAGGTGGACAAATTGAATCCCACGAATTCGACCGAGCGAAGGCCAGAAGGCACGCTTCATCCCATCCAAATTGCCTAAGAGAGGCAATTAAACTCATCAAAGATGGTGTGCGCCTTCATGAACCAAGGCTCATCGCTGATGGGGCAACGATCAGCGCTAAGATTAACCAAGGTATTTTGTACAAACAGCAGTTCACAGACCTATTAAAGCTAGCTAAAGATGCAGGGGCATTAGGAGTAAACTGCGCTCATACCGGAACGATTCTAGGAGTCATGTACGATCCTCGTCACGATATCCAAGATAAATTAATCCAACGAATCGAAGCCGAGTTCGGCGAAGATTTTATCATTGGTTGTCATCAATTAGTGTCAGGAGGTGTAATATGAACTTTGACGTTAATCTCAAATTATTTGATAGAACAGCACATAACCCGTCATTTAGAGAAATCACCGGGAGTATGAGTAGCGCTAAGGAAGAACTGCGAGATTACTGTATACCGGTCAATCCGTATTTTCCTACCGAATCTATGATGTCTAGTTACAAACATAACTTAGACCAAATACTAAAGTACTACCCAGCACATTCCTACGACACGTCAGCGATCGTCGCCAACCTCTTTAACCTGAAAGAGGAGCACGTAGTCTTAGCCAACGGATCTACTGAACTCATCACTTGGATTGACCATCTTTTTGTTCGGGAGTCGATTCTAACTCCTATCCCAACCTTTGGTAGATGGACTGATCAACCGCTGGAAACTGGTAAGAAAGTTCATACTATCCAAAGACTTGAGGAAAAGAGCTTTCGCCTTAGCCCCAAGGAGATCATCGAGGCTACAAAAAAGTCAAAATCTCGAGCATTAGCACTTTGTAACCCCAACAACCCTACCGGAGCGATCTTTAGCCGAGATGAAGTGATCGAAATAATAGAAGGGCTGGCTGAACTAGAAATTATTATCATAGATGAATCATTTATAGATTTTTCATCAGAAGAAAATATCCCGTCAGTAGCAGATATTGTTCATAAATATCACAATGCTATCGTCCTTAAGAGCCTCGGAAAAAATTTTGGTTTACATGGAGTTCGGATGGGTTACGCAGTTGCAAATACCGACCTAGCTGAAAAACTGCAACACTACTTGCCACGTTGGAACGTCAACGGCATAGCCGAAGCAGTGATTAGAGATATTCCTAATCATATTGAAGAGTATGAGCTCAGCAGAATAAGGGTTATAAAGGAGAGAGAAAGTTTCTTTCAAAAGTTAAGAAGTATAACACAAATTAAGGTATTCCCTTCAAATGCAAACTTTGTCTTTATAAAGATTCCAGACTTTATTGATGGCAGGAAATTTCGTGATCATCTCATTACAAACTATGGATTAATAATCAGAGAGTGTGGTAATAAAGTAGGTAGCTCTTGCCAATTTATCCGTGTCGCGATACGCCCACAAAACGATGCAGATATTTTGGTAAAAGCGCTTAGGAGCAGTTTGAATTTTTTTGACAAGGAGGTCGTTCATGATTCACGTATGGATACTTGGTCTGCTTAATATAGGCTTCCTATCAGGGTGCCATCAACTAAATCAGGTGAACAGTGCATCAATTAATCAGCACTCATCTCAAGGAGACGATAGCGTCGAGACTATTTTTGATACTGGACTATATCTAAATCAAGCAAACCTTGAAATTGCTATAGACGTTAGGTACTACCAGCCTAATTTTGAACTCTGGACCGATGGCGCCAGCAAGAAAAGATGGATTAAGCTTCCGGGCAACTCTCAAATTGACACCAGAGATATCAATCGGTGGGCTTTTCCTGTGGGTACTAAAATATGGAAGGAGTTCTCGTTTGGCGGCAAGAGGGTCGAAACTAGACTTATAGAAAAAGTCGCAGAGGGAGCAAGCATAGACTCGTGGGTATTCAAAGCGTTCCAGTGGAATCAAGATGAGACGAACGCCGAACTTGCTCCACGCCTAGGGGTACAGGACGCGTTCCAGACCGAATTTGGAACGACTCACGATATACCAAGAATCACTCAATGCACTACTTGCCATAATCGCGGTGGAGATGCACCACTCAGCTTTGATGCAATCCAACTTTCTGGAGCTGGCGAAGGTGTGAGGCTTAGCGACCTAATCAATCAGGAACTTATCACCGATGCGCCGGAGGAAGAGCCGCAAATACCGGCGCGTAACGCTGTTGAAGAGTCGGTGCTTGGCTACCTTCACGCCAACTGCGGATCCTGTCATAATCCGCTTGCTGCGGCAGGTCGGGTAACCGGACTAGACCTACGACACCAAATTGGGAATCAGCTAGTTGATGAGCTACCCGCAGTAGCTACATCTAAAGACTCGCTGACTAGGTACTTTCAAGTTCCAGATAGACAAATAGGGGTAGACTCCTTTGTGGTCGAATCGGGAAGTCCAGAAACCAGTGCATTATTTATTCGTAACAACACACGTGGAGGGTATCCACAAATGCCACCTTATGGGACTAAAGTAGTAGATGAACACGGCCTACAGCTCATAAGACAATGGATTGAGGGTCTTTAGTGTTCATTGGTGTGAGAAAAAAGCTGCATTGTCAGCTGGCACACCGCATTTGCGTCGGAAACACTGCGGTACTTAACCGTTAGTTGATGTAGAAATTGGTTTATATCTTCACGAATATTTGGGAGATCACCGTGATTTACAGGCAAGGTAATAGAAGGAAAGTGTTTAAAAGCTTTGCTTTCGTCTTGCAAAACCGCAAGACCCCTCTGGATCATCCCGGAATGGTGCTGCAAAACTGCAAGTCTTTTAATTTCATCGACGTGAAATTTCATAGGCGTGTCGGTCTGTTTGAGACCACCATCAGCACCTTTCTCAATGAAACCACCCCGAATAAAATCACGAATGATTTTATGAATCTTATAAGATTCGACCGGCTCCTTGAGTTTTTTATTAATCCAAGAAGCGCTTTTCTTAAAACCTTTTACATTAATCAGTTCGTAGATTATAAAATAGTCGGGATCACGTACAACCTCAAAGGCTATTTGGTCCGCACCGGCGCTTTTCAAATCAAAATACTCAAGGGAGTATTTGTGGGTCAAAAGTTTTTCCAGCAACTGAGACTTTTTGTTGAGGTCCTGGCAATTCGTATACTTAACCATAGCTCGAAAGTAGGTCGATTCTTTACGATTCAACTCCAAACCCTTAACAAACTTATCAACATTCACCTCGGTGATACTGCGTTTGCCGTCAATCACCAGCTTCAAGTAATTAGGCGAATTAAGCGCCGCTTTTTTTGCAAAAGATCTAAAGGAAAACCTGGAGTTTTCTTGTTTTCTAGATCGATAATAGCTAGCAAGGTAATCGTAGTAGTTTATATGTTCAAAAATCTTTGTCACCGTAACTCTCCTGGTCCTTACAGTCCCGGTACAATAGATATCTATCTATTTATACCCGATATATTAAATTTTTTAACTTATAGGAAGGTTTTATCATGAAAAGTTCACTAGTAATCGCATTGTTTTTGTTTTTCTACCTCAGCGATCCTGGGTATGGCATCGGGTTAAAACGGGTGGCAAACGGGCTCAAAAACCCCGTAAAACTGGTGGTTAACCCTCTAGACCAGTCCTGGCTGGTAGTCGAACAGAGCGGCGTAA
>JANQHA010000073.1 GCA_028282865.1 Oligoflexales bacterium | reverse complement strand
GGCCACCCGATAAATTTCCGGCATATCTTGCGAAGCGTGGTGAAACCCACCTTATGAAAATAACTAACTGCAAGATCATCCACCCCGGTAGAAAGCTAGTAAATGAGCGGTTTATGGAGCGCGCGCGTAAAAATAGCTGGATTGTCTACCCTTACAGTGAGATGAATGGTGCTGAAGAGAAAAATCGAGAAAAGGTTTGGGCTAAGCTTCAAGAGCTTGGCGTAGATGGATTTTGCACCAACTACCCTCGTGAGCTTAAGAGGTGGCTAAGGAAACAATAAGCTCATCTCTACCTACTTATTTATCAATATTTTCATATATTTAAACCTTAAATAAAACTATTCACTGGTAAGCCCAAATCAAGCTAAAACCAATTCGTGCCGAAGGATCCTTATAAGGAAGTAGATCAATGATTATATTTAATGACTTCGGCGAGTTCTTTTCTCGAGTTCGGATGCTTACCGATATCGATGACTTCGAGGGTCTAGAAATTCAGCCATCCACCTTATTAGGTACCTTTTACGAGCATAGGCTTGAAGAGATGATAGCTTTCTGCAAAGAAAAACCGCTGTTTCATATCGTTTCTCGGCTAGGGAAAGGCCAATATATAAACGGCGTAGACACTAAAGCAATTTGCTTTCGCCTAGCCTTGGGAGACAACAACCCTGAAATTGCATTTTATCCAAATTTTAAATCCGGGTTTCAACTATAGGTCTTGGAAGGCAGTTCCTACTAGACTTTTGCCATGATCCCGCAAGTCGAAAACACTGTGTACCTTTGCTCTAGATTTACAAATTTGCATCATATCGTTGTTCAGCAAAAACCTTTCATGTAGATCAGAGTATTCTATGTAGAGTTGATACCACTCAGAATTTCCTCCTGTTCTTCGTTTTTCCCTAAGAGCCAAATACTCAAAAACTGCAAAAGCATCAAAATGATCATCATCTGAAAAGTTCTCAATAGCTTCTATGTTTGCATCTGTGTAGATAGAAAGGAATACATAAATATCTTTATCAGATCTTGTTTTTCCGACCTTACTGATCACAAGCTCCTTTTGCGGGTAAGCTATAAAGATCTGTATAGAAAGAAGTTGGCAGCGTGGCAATTAAAATAGGCCGCGAAAAACAAATGCCTCTTAGTGACATAAAAGTTCTTTTAACCTGCCACTAGCATTTTCTCCCATAGTAGGGAATAATCGCCCTCGATGAAACCTAACGACAAAAATACGCTCGGCGCTAGCTGGGATATCCAGTTTCACAAGACTAGTGAAGGCAACTCTATTAGATACGGAGTCTACCGACCCAGCCAAGAGCCCCCAAAACACTTCCTAGTGTATTTAAATGGCCGAGGTGAGTGGGTTGAGAAGGTAGCCGACCTGCCAGAATCTTTTAGAATCCCCGATGACTGGGCGTTTGTAACCTGGGATCATCGAGGGCAAGGAGCGTCAGATGGTCATCGAGCTCATATCGGTCATTACGATGAGTTTGTTTCAGATGCTCGGCAAATTGTCTCAAAGGTAGTAGGATTAACTCCCTACACAATCGTATGTCATTCTATGGGTGGGCTTATTTCAACCTATGGGACTATGAGTGGCGCCTTACACCCGCAACAGATCGTAACCAGTGCTCCACTATTTGGCATTCCTCATGATCCATTCCCAGCAGCTATCTCCGGCCACCTTGCTAAGTGGTTGTCTAGGATTGGCTTAGCAAAGCTATCTAGTGGAGGGGGCCGGCATGAAAAATCCGAGTTCGATAGCAACGACTTAACCCATGACCCCGAAATCTACAAAATGATCTGTAACACCCCATACCCAGTGCCAGGAGCAAGCTTTGGCTGGGTTTATGCCACTTGGCTAGCCACAAAGTACATTTTTGAAACTGAGAGGCTAAAGCAACTGAAGGTTCCGGTCACAGTTCTAAGTGCAGAAAAAGAGACCGTCGTCGATCGGTTGGCTCATGAAAAATGGTGCGGCTTAGCAAAAGAATATTCGCAGGCAGAAATCAACTATCACCTTATAAAAGGTGCAAAGCATGAGTTATTTTCCGAGTCTTTAGAGTTCAAAAATCAAGCTATTGATATTGCGCGGGCAAAATTGTTTGCTTCT
>JANQHA010000019.1 GCA_028282865.1 Oligoflexales bacterium | reverse complement strand
CCTTTCGGCAAAACATGCCTGGCCCCACAGAATGTACAGGCCAGCTTGCCGGGCTCTTGCCGGATCGTAAATCTCACCGCTCCGCCTTCATTCTTCGTGCTTACGTAACGGTAGCCCTTGATGCCGAAACCATTGTACAAAAGACTCGTGGACATGAGGGTGACTCTCCTTGATGAAACTGCTTAACATCAAAGAGAAAAACCTGTTGTCCACTTCCTTGCAACTACTCCCGGTACGCAAATTCCGGATGAACCAGAAAACTAATACTCAGGTTTGTGAAGGCTAGTGGCTGAGGTTGCGCCTAATATAAACGTACGATCTTCGTGACTAACACCTTATTATATATGTTGCCAAGTAATTGGGTCACCTTTAGCTACTTTCCTGCAAAGGGTGCTGCCTAAAACCTGGTCAAGGTGGTCCGGGGTTATTCCATGCTGTGGTCTTAATACGAGCAGGTCCTGCCTAGTTATAATGTCGCCAATCTCTAAATGCCTAGCAGCGTAGAGCGCCCTTCGTTGTAAGATCCGAGTATCAGATTCCTCCTTTGTCACTCTTTTAATTCCATCACCCATGGCAGATTCTAATTCTCTAATTGCTGTACACATGGCCGTAAATTCAGATACATCCATGGCGTGGGGGTGATCGGGACCTTTCCGAGTCTTATCATCTGTGAAGTGCTTTTCTACTACACAAGCCCCCATTGCTACAGCAGCAACGGGAACAGTGATACCTGGCGAATGGTCGCTGTACCCATAGGGCACACCGAATACACTGCCCATGTTTACCATGGCTCTAAGGTTGGCACTTTCGAATGAAGAGGGGTAATTGGTAACACATTGTAGTAAAACCAGTTCGTCACAACCGGCCTCAGATAGAGTATTTACTGCATTATCGATCTCCGCTAGGGTACAAGCGCCGGTACCTAGCATAATCGGCAGTTTTTTACTCGCATGGTGCTTTAAAATTTCAAGCCAAGTGACGTCTCCGGAGCCGACTTTTAGAACTGGAGTTCCCATCTCAGCCAAAAGATCGATACCGGCAAAATCATAAGGGCTAGAAAAAAAAACCACACCTGCTTTATTTGCATAATCCATAAGCTTGTGGTGCCAATCGCGAGGCAGATGAGCTTCGGTGTATACAGTGTACACGTCCTTTTCCCAATTAGCTTGGAATCCCCTCTTCATTCCTTTGAAAGCTTTGGAGTTTATAATCTTGTCAGGGAGAAAGCTTTGAAACTTAACCGCATCAGCACCGCATTCCACAGCTAGGTCTATCAGTTTAAATGCCCTGTCCAAATCATGATCAAAATTCGAACCAATCTCCGCTATCAAAAATGCAGGGCAACCCTCACCAACCATTCGTCCACCGATTGAAAACTGTTTCTTCATAACAAACCCTCAAAACGTTCTTGGATATCAAACTTACCATCACGCAAGGTTCTAATGAATTTATCAATCTCTTCACTCAAAGTCGGCGGTTGCAAAGCAACCGCTTCATAAAACCGACTGCTATCCATAACTGGATCAGGCGGTCGTATAGCTGCGAAACCCTGCTCCGCCTGTTTTTTAGGGGTCACCATTTTAGTTTCAAAACCTAGTTCATTAGCTAATTGTAATGCAAACCGGTATTTACTTATGCCATCTGAGGAACCAAGGTTATAAATACCTTTTATCCCCTTTCTTGTAGCGGCCAAGATCATCTCCGCGCTGGTTTTAGTATATAAAGGTGAAAAACAGGCATCGACAAATCCACCGATTTCTTTACCAGCAACCATGTTGCCCAACATCCATTCAGCCAGGCTGCTGCGGCCTGGAAGAAGGTTGAAGCCAAAATGACAAGTCCGTAAGATTAGCGCACTTGGATGGATAGCTTTAATCTTTTCTTCAGCATTCAGCTTGGTTTGAGCATAAACACTTAGAGCTCCGCCTGCGTCCTCTTCCTTGTGAGGGCCTTTTCCTTTGCCGTATACTGAATCGCTGGAAATGTAAACAAACCCAGCACCAATTTGAGATGCTCTGGCTGCTAGCTGCTCACTGGCTACCTCATTAATAAAGATGGCCTCTTCGGGGTTGTCCTCGCAGTAATCAACATTTGTAAGCGCGGCGCAGTGCACGATCAAGTCCGGGTTAACTTTGCCGACTTCATCTGCCATAGTTTTAGGCTTGGCTAAGTCACCAGTTAGGCACGTAAACTCGCTTTTATTCATTGCTAAAAAGGTTTGCGGGTCCCGTACCAGGGCTGTGATCCTGTGGCCAGCCTGCCCATAACGCCAGCACAACATTCCGCCTAAGAGCCCATTGGCACCTGTTATGGCGAAATGGTACTTGTTCATGCTGACCACTCCTGACTAGCTGCTATAATCGCCTTTGCCACCCGATATGCTCCTTTTCCATCTACAGTTTTCAAGCATTTCTCACTCTGGCGTTTTCGCTCGCCACTGTCAGTAGCTAAATTATCCACAGCCTGAACCATCATGTCAGGGGTTACATCTTGCCACCACCCTAATTGAATCGCCAATCCACGGCTACCCATTTCGAGACCAATCCGCCGCTGGTTATCTACTTGAATCACCAACACACTCGGCAACCCCAGACAGGCCATTTCCAAAGTAGTGGTACCACTAGCCGAGAGAGCAATGTCAGCCCATCCCATAACTTGCGCCATATTACCAATGTTGTTAAGCACTTCAACCTGGTGGTGACTATCTGCCACCACTGATTGCACTTCCTCTGCATAGGGATTTAAGGCTCCTAATACAACTTTAATCTGATATTGGTATTTAGACCAATTTAACCCTTTTAACCCTATGGTGGTAAGGTTTGATGGATCTGAGCCCCCGAAATTAATGAATATTTTTTTTGCCCGTGCAGGGACAGGCCTATTTCTCTTGTGCCGCTCTGAGATAAATTCATCCCGCAATACAGCATATTGAGGACCAAGGAGCAGTCGACTTCCATCTGCTGACCTATAATCAGATTCGTCTGCGTACAAATTTTGGTTTAGCACCAAGGCAACCTTGAGGTCCAATTCCATCAATTCATCGAAATAAAGTGTGCATATATCAGCGGCAGCACTGTCAAGGTATTCTTGTTTGAAATGGTAGCCATCCACTACCATCCCTGTCGCCTCGATCTGTTTGCTCTGATTAAGCAAGAAACCTAGGTCTTGTTCCTGGTTTAATCCTGCTGGCATTTTAACAATACTGCAACCCGCCGAAGCCACCAAGCTAACCACAGCCGGGCTCGGATCAGTTATGCAAAATGTTACCGAAACACCCATTTTAATTAGAGCTGAAGCTAGAGTTAGACAACGGGAGAGATGGCCCATACCGATTGTGGTATTTGAATCGGTGCGCATAATGATTTTATTTGAACTTTTTTGGGCCATCAACAATCCTTAGTGTTTTTTTGACAAATGTGGCTATTGATCTCAGCTAAAGATGGTTCCTTCTCTACTTGGGCTAGGATATCACGCCAACTAACATTCAAATTGAATCCTAGCTTTTCCATTACATTGCGTACAAACAACAAATCATCATAAGTGTCTACTGTCCATCGGTGCTTGCTGTAATCCTCAGGGCAAACCACAGATAAAATGCTGAAAATCTCTGGGTTATCATAGAAATATGGCGTAACATGTACTCTTTGATAGTCTCTATCAGCATCCAACCAAGCCCGTTCAAGCGATTCGAAGGATATCACCTCAGTGTCCAACCCCCTAGGATATCTGTGTTTGAGACGGTTGCTGCCGTAGTCGTAAATTCCGCTATGGAACTTACCACATAGCTCATCCACAACCTCTGGATCTATAAACGGGCAGTCCGAAGTAATACGCACAACTGTTTCAGCCTTGACCATCAAGGCAGTCCTAAAGTACCGATCTAAAACATCCAACTTTGATCCACGGTAAACGGGCACACCGAGTCTTTTACACTCTTTAACTACTTGCTCATCTTCAGGATCAGTAGTGGTAGCAACAACTACTTCATCTACAGATCGAGCCTGTTGCGTCCTAGTTACAGTCCATGCCAGCATTGATTTAGAGCCAATCATTCGAAGGACTTTACCTGGTAATCGGGTGGAACTCATTCTTGCTTGAATTATTGCCGTATTCTTCATTTTAATCCTTAATAAGTGATTTTTGAATTCATCATGTGTATATGATTTTAGGCTAGTTTATGGTTCATCCGATTAAAGCGTACCTGGTTTCATGAATGCTCATGATTTTGAGTTTGAAGAACTCTTTGTCTCTGAATCCATAAGCCTGTCTTTTCATGGT
>JANQHA010000641.1 GCA_028282865.1 Oligoflexales bacterium | reverse complement strand
TCAGGCACTGGTCCGTAGCCGATAAAAACGTTTACGCCATCAGAAGAGTTTACTAGATCTTTTGGCAAAACTACGCTTACTTTAGGGGCCACGGTTGCATTTACATCAACGTTAGCAGACACATATTTTTTGGTAGTTCCATCTTTTGATTCGATTAGAACTAGTATTTGCTGCCTCTGCTCGGTAGTTAAAGAGTCCCAAACATCTTGATCGATAGAAAGTTCAACAGTGACATCCTTTATCAAGCTCCCACTTGGTAGGCTGCTACCGCCGCTATCTTTTATTCCTATATTTGCTCCATGTAGCAGGTTGACCCCGCTTGATAGGGATTTACTAGGACCTAGTTTGGTGAGAACGACTTTACTATTAGTTATGCTTTCGGGAATTGATCCAGATGGAATAGTGGCCACGACCCTGCCGTCTCGACTAGTGATTTGGGTCTTGGCGTTTGGTTCGATAGAGGCAGAGCTTTCATTCTCACCGCCAGTTTTGGAGGAAACTGTTGTAACCACGCCCGCTTTACAGCCTGCAATGGTGATCAGCGCCAAAACTAGTAAAAATATTTTGTTTTGTTTGAAAGCCTGCATAAGTCACTTCCAATCTATGAAACAATCCTTAGAGTAGAAGATCGGAGAGTAAGGAGGTTTTCTTTAAGAATTATAAAGGTGTCTATAATTTTCTTTTAAATCAAATACTTAGCTATATGACCGATGGCTCTTTACGCCAATTAAATTCTTATTTTATAGATATCTTTTTGTTCTCAGGGTTTGGCCGCTCAAGCCCCGCAATATAGAACTCCCATGTCTTCAGCAGTGATGGGGTTAGGTCGATTAATTGGATGCCAAATTTGGCTTTGAGCTCAGAGCGATCTTTTCTAACAATTTTTCCTAAGCAGTTTAGGGGAGCCTCAAATACGATTCCACTCGGATCTATTGTTAACTCGACGATCGTGTGAATAATGAACGGTGCTTGCTCGTCGGTCTCGGTAACAAGCATACCAGATTTTGAGAGGTCCACCGTTTTGAATTTAAATATATCTATAGACCCGAAGGTTTTGGCCTCGATGAAGACAGGTGGAGCGGGGCAAAACCTCGGTGCCCGGATAGCTAATTTTGAGTTAGCAATATGAGGCTTGAGCTCTTCGCCACCGGTGTGTCTTGCGACCTCAGATGAGGAGTGTAGTATTGCGTCTAGGCTGCCTGTTAAAGTCACGCTAGATAGCGAGATTAGGTGAAAGTCAGAGTTTCTAAAGTTTTTACTCACTTGGTCCACCTGTAATTTAATCTTAATAGCCTTGTTCTTTATCCATAAAGTTTCGTTAGTCGAAATCTCTTCATCTACCAAAATCCTCATCATGTATTTTGAAGCCTCGATAGGCCAATACCTTAATAGCTCCGACTCGTTATTTCGGAAGAGGCTCCCTTCAATTAAGACGATTTCATCGAGAGATGAAACAAAGACGCTAGCCGCTGTCATGCTGTCTCCTTAAGCTTGTCGTAAGACGGTGCTGATATATTTGTCTCGGACCTTTGATCCCACTGAAATACTAAAATAGTTCGATCGTCTGATTTCTCTGCTTTTTGTTCCTGAAGCCATTCTAATGAAGACTGCCTAAGTTCATTTGAGCCGATATCTGCTAAACTGTTATTAAGGGTTCGTAGTATATGGCGTAAAAATGCTGCTTCATCTCGGGGGTTCCTAATACAACCATCGCTTAGTAGGACTAGGAAACTTCCGTTTTTAAGTGAAACTTCTGTAAGCTCTCGATTTGGTATCGCAAGTGATTTTGCTTGCCATATTCTTAACTCATCGTCGTCGTCGTTATTCCAATCAAAGGTAGGTTCTACTAATATTGGGAAGTTATAATTCGCTCGGTAGAGCTGTGCCTTACCTTCTTTTAGCTGAAACTCGGCTCCTATCATCGCGTTGAAGTCTGGAACCGAATCCGTTTGCTGCTGACAGATTAGCTCATCAATTAACTGATCATACCTTTCTAACTTCGAAGGCTGTTGACGCCGGTCATGATTCCTGTGATTTTTGGGGTTCGAGCCATCCCCCCAAATGGTTTTAGCGATTGTATTGCTTGCGAAGGCCTTCAAAGCTGCCTGTACACCATGTCCGGTTACATCATTGAGTAAAAATGTCAGCGTTTGTTGCTGCTGGTCCCAGTGGACGAAGTAGGTGTCTCCTGACACGTAAACCGCGGCTTCATGGTGACAAGAGAGCCCTAATTGTGGCGGGATCTTAGGGAGTGTTAAAAATGCCCGCTGAACTGATTGACCAATTTCCATCTGCCTGCGGATTTCATTGGCCTGATCTCGCTCACGCGAAAGCATTCGGACCCTGTTTTCCAATGTTGAGATGTTTAGAAAGGTACTTAATGCAAACATATAGCCAACGTTTGCCTGAAATATGGTGAAGTATGTTTTTATAGCTGGGTAGATACGATATAACTCTGAGTGCGCGACCCAGGAGTTTGATACTTCAAAAAAAGCTGCTACTGCACCTATGGTAAGCGCTGTTTTCCTCCAAGGCAGAGACTCTCCACGCAGCGAAAATAACGCTCGTAAACAG
>JANQHA010000521.1 GCA_028282865.1 Oligoflexales bacterium | reverse complement strand
AAGTTCTTTTTCTCGATCTCACTAATCTTCTTGAGGCGCTCAGAATGCCGACCATCTTCAAACTCTTCTTGCAGCCAGAGTTTGATGTATTCGACCGCACGCCGATGATTGATGACTCTAGCTCCTAAGCACAAAAGATTAGCGTCGTTATGAACGCGGCTCATACGGGCGGTGTATTCATCCCAAACCAATGCTGCTCGAACACCCCGAAACTTATTACCTACAATACTCATGCCGATTCCAGTGCCACAGATAGCAATACCAAGATCAAGTTTGCCAGTAGAAAGGTCTGAAGCAATCAAGCTGGCATAGTCCGGATAGTCGACCGAGCGATCGGTATCAACCGATACACCATAATCAACCACCTCGCACTCAATCACCTGCAAAAAGTCATGGACGGAGCGCTTGAGCTCCTTGCCACCATGATCTGCCGCAATACCGATTTTTCTTAATGCCACGTGTCACCACCCTCGGCTGCGAAGGTTAGAGGTAAGAATTATTCTTCTGCCTTTTTGATGTAAGCAACTGCTTCATCTACGGTACGAAGATTCTCTGCCTCTTCATCAGGAATATCGACACCGAACGCTTCTTCCATCGCCATCACTAACTCAACAATATCGAGAGAGTCCGCACCAAGGTCTTCGATAAACTTGGCTTTAGGAGTCACAGATGCTTCTTCAACACCAAGCTGATTCACTACAATCTGCTTTAGTTTCTCTTCAACAGATTCCGACATGGACGATTCCTCCTCTAGTCCCAACAGGCCGTTTTTATGATCATAAACAAACAGAATCATCCCCCTTTTTCAAGAGTTTTTCAAGGGTTGAGCCAGTTAAATGCAAAATAGATGGTTGTCTGAGATTGCTAAATGCTTAATTATTTCAGCAATATGGCTGCAAATTCGCTTGAATGGCTACTGAATCAGGGCCTTTAGGCGTTATAGCCAAACCGCTATGACGCAGCATAAAAATACTGCTATATTGATTTAAGATGCTGACCGTAACTGCGAGGAGCCGTGAACCCATTCGCCCATTCAGAAATTGTGATCGCCTCAGACCTCCATTTACGAGACCCAAATGATCAAAATTATCAACTGGCCCTTCAAAGCTTACAGCAAATAAAGGAGTCAAATCCTAGCTACTTGATTTTGCTTGGAGACGTTTTCGACTTTTACTTAGGCTCAAAGAGTTACTTCCTGAAAAAATACCTGAGCTTTAGCGAAGCACTTGAGCAAGTCAGCAATACTGGAACCAAGGTGGTTTTTATAGAAGGAAATCATGAATTTCACCTATCCGAGTCCAAACTACCGGGAGTTATTTTTCCAGAAAGTACCGACTATATTGTTAAAACAAAAAAAGGTGCTCATATAAAACTTTGCCACGGTGATTTAATTAACGCTCCGGCTAGCTATCTATGGTTTCGAAAACTGATAAAATCTAATTGGGTCAAGTTTCTGGTGAAATTTATGCCAGCTCGCTGGCTAGAT
>JANQHA010000177.1 GCA_028282865.1 Oligoflexales bacterium | reverse complement strand
TAAGTCCTATCGACTAAAGGGAAAAGGATCGAGTGAAGACATGGGACAATATTTTTACACCGACAAAGTCGCCAGCAAAATCGCTAAAGGCACCAAAGTCTATGTCAAAGCAAAAGCTGGAAAAAAAGAATACAAAGAAGGCTACCTCGGAGCAATTAACATTCGGGGAAAACTAGCGTTAAAAGCTACCGACATATCAAATGTGGCTCGTAGTGCACCTATGGTTCCTAACCCGCAAGCTGTCGAGCTGAGTGACATAGAATTCGACGTTATTAAATTGACTAATGAAGATAGGGCAAGAAGCGGACTCGGACCACTAGCCCCCGACCAGCAGATGATGGATAAAGCTAGAGAACATTCTACTTGGATGGGTGATACTGGTTATTACCAACACAGTAACTTCCCTTGGCCGGAAAATATTTTCTATGGTCCGACTACAGCCGAAGGAGCGGTAAATGGCTGGATTGCTTCGAGTGCACATCACGCCAATATGTTAAACGCCTCTTCGTTTATTGGCGTGGGTTACTATGAAATTAACGGAAACTATTACTGGACTCAAGTTTTCCAGTGATCTTAATCAGCGGCTAAGCTAGCTAAAAACTCATTGACTGTGCGCTTTATGTCATCGTCAATGAGTTTTTTTACAAATAGTATAACTGTTAGGTCTTAAGAATTACTGCGTACAACCACTCTGCATCCCAGCGTTATAAATATGTGGTGGGGGCTTCTTCCAGTAAGAGTCATGAGATATATGATGGCGAATCGAAATTTCGGTTCCGGCCCCGGTATTATCTGGGCACTGCTCAACATTACAGGTGATAGCGATGCGCATATCGTCCCTTGAATCCCATCGGTGCTCCCGGGTACCCCAAGGTGAGTTAGGTGCGTAACACCAAGTTCTTAGATAACCTAAACCCAGGCCATTTGCGTTTGTAATACTTGACGCTGGATTTTCAGTATCAGCACCTAAGAACATCGTATGTGGCCCGGGGGAAGCTTTTTTTACTTCACCTTTATACCACTTAGAGTCACTGACACTGTGAGCTAATATCCAATCACCCTGATGTCTTGGATCTTGATCGTAGACCGGTGAGCTTAATGTCCCCCTAGTTTGCTGACTACGGTGCTCCCAGAAAAAATTGAATTCTGATCGTTTGCCACAACGGCAGACCTTCTCTACCACCCGCATATCGGAGGCGTTATCTCCACGCGCCTGAACAATCTCTCGCATTTGACGCTCTGGCGCAGGTAGGATTCGCTGCAAATAAAAAGTAAAGTGGGCATCAGACCC
>JANQHA010000126.1 GCA_028282865.1 Oligoflexales bacterium | reverse complement strand
TCAGGGTCCTTAGCAGCTTGTTTGCGAAACTTGCGGTAAAATTTCATGGATTTCTTTGGGCTGGACTTTTCATAGGCTTTACCAAGCAAGTATAAAGCGTCGACTAAATCCGGTTTAATCCGAACTGCCCGCTCCATATAGGTTATTGCTTGAGAAAGCTTGCCAATTTCAAGATGACATTGACCCAGGCCAAGTAGTGCACCAGCAAGAAGAGGCTGCACTTTCAAAGCACTGCGGTAAACTCCGATCGCCTTAGTACACTTGCCCATTGCCAGCAGGATATCACCTTCAACACTATGAAAATAGGGAAGAGACTCTTCTTTAGCATAGGATTTTGCCCGGTTTAAAATCGTAAGAGCAGCTTTTTTCTTATTAAGCTTCAGTAAGGTCCTAGAAAGGATAATTGCTACTTGAGGATCCTTCGGCTCGGCTTTCTTTAATTTAACCGCTAGATTCAATGCCTCGCTGTAGTAACGGATCTTAAAATAGCTCCAAGCTAGAGCTTTGCGTGCCTTGATCCTCCCCGGCTTAATACTAAGTGCCTTCTTATAACGATAGATTGCTTCCGCAAACTTCTTATTCGCCCGATAAGCCTCAGCTAGATAAAAGTTAACTTCGTAGTCATTTTCAAAAGAGCCTATAACCCTCTCAAACTGCTTTGTTGCAGCTGAATAGGAACCCGCCTTAACCAATACAATCCCAAGATTTCGGCGGGCCACTCGGTCATTAGGGTCAAGATTAATAGCCTTGCGATAGGTCTCGATCGCCTCTCGCAAAAGTCCATCCTTAGCATATTCATTGCCGAGCTTTACAAAATTATGATTCTTTTTTTGCGGAGAAGCGCAATGACTTGCAAAAAGGCTCAAAAACCCAACTAAAATGGGAATCGCAACAAATCGGACCATATCAAAATCTCATCTGTCAAAGGTGATATGGTTTAAATTATAGTCGATTCTTGCAATATACTCAATAAGTAGGATCTGACTTACATATCCATGTAGTACTCTTCAAACAGAGACCAACACCTGTCATCGTCTGAGTAAAATGACAATACAATTTGTTTATTTTCCCAATCTTTGTAGTTTGCGGAGTTGTAGCTATAATATCTGAGGCTAAGCGCCCCAGATTTACCAGTCACCATACCTGTCGGTAGAGGCATAAACTCGTCTAAATAGTAACACTCATTCGCAGAGTTCTTGATAAACGGTAGCTTTACGGTCTCTACAGTCTTAACTCTGGCACTAAAACCGAGCATCTCACAACCGCTAACCACTAAAGCTATCGACATTAACAATGCAAAAAAAGCTGTGCTTTTAGTATTCATAACGGTACCTTTCTTAGGGCTACCAACTTCCAAGTGGTATTTCGTCAGTAAATGTGGTTACTTTAGCAAAAAATATATGGAGAAGACTTAAATTGCTTAAAATATTGATGTTATTACTTCTACTTATACCGACCTCGTGCGCTTTTAATAGCAAGGTCGAGTCAGAATGGGCGACATTGCAGAGTGCCTCCAACGTTTCTTGCAAGCCATGGAAGAGAAATGATGATGTTTTATCAGTCAAAAGTATCGATATCTTTAACGGCAAGCCTCAAGGCTTTCTGACTTCCGTTGCACTTCGTAATGGCCAATCTGCGCTCGAGTACGCTGATTTTAAACAGAGCTTGAGTGTCAGCCCGATGGTTCGAAGAAACTTTGGAACGAGAACCGGTTTAGTTTCCGGATTTGGTGATTCGCAAGCGATTTACGCTGTCGTAAGCAAAAACCTCAAAGAAGGCAGCAAACTAGAAATTCGCACTATGCCAGATAATGTTGTTCGCTACACCGCAATCGGTCTACCTGTAAATATCCGTAGCCTAGAGGTTTACCCAGCAAAGAACGGAGCGTGGTTATCTTTTCGAGCCGGGCATCCCGACACAGCTGTAGAAGAGCTAGGTTACCAATTCGCATACTTGCCCACTAAATTAAACCAGCAAGATATTCGATTGACAGCAGTGCCGTCTCAACCAATTGACACTTTTCAAGCTCAAATAATCTCGAACCCGAATCATTTAAACGCATTGGTTGTCTGGAAACCAAAAGGACAAAGCCACCGGCACTTTAATATCGCCGAGATAAGTCCCGGCAAAAAGCCTGTATTCGAGCCAAAAGAAGTTGATGTTTCGGCAGAGCACGAGATTGAGAGTTGGACTGCCGGCGCTGCGAAAGAGGGTCTCACTCTAAGCTACGTAGATGGTGACTCATTAATCGGTCAAGCCAATCTAAAAGTTGTAAAGTTATCTTGGGACCAGCAATACGCGACTACCGAATGGCTCAAGAGCAAAAGTCTACTAAACGAGCATGTTTCAGACCCTGTTTGGGTTAGTGGCAGTAACAAGGGGTTTATCCTCATTCCCAAATGGGTTGACAATGAGAGCACTATCGCGCTTTATCATGTGGGAAATCAAGGTTTTGAAAATGCTGAAGCCGTAGGAGTATTTCCGAGAGGGCTAAGGGTAGTAGATGCTTTTTGGGATGATGATATCTACGCCCTTATTAGGTTTAGAGAGAATCAAGAATGGCAGTTTCAACTGTGTCAAATCAGTCGATGATCGCAGAAGTTGGTAGGTCCTTTAAGGCTTTCGCGCGCGATATAAAAATTGCTCATACTATATTTGCTTTGCCTTTTGCCGCATCAACTTTTCTTATTGCCGACCTAGCCATTCCTACCACTGTGCAAGCTTTTTGGCTATTGATTGCTATGATAAGTGCACGCAGTTTTGCAATGGGTTTTAATAGATGGGCCGATAGGAACTACGACCTGAGGAACGATCGAACTGCCGCGAGGCAAATCCCAGCCGGAAATATCTCTGCTCCTTCAATGCTAGCCTGGTCATTAGTAGCTGGGTCTATACTTGTGGTATCGGCTTTTCAGTTAAACACTTTGTCAGGGTATTGTAGCTTTCCACTTCTCATAATTTTAGCGCTTTATTCCTACTGGAAGCGGTTTAGTTACCTCACTCATTGGTACCTAGGCTTTTGCTTAGGTTTATCACCGACTGCAGTAGGCATCTCACTCGCTGGCAATTTTTATCTAGAGCTTATCTGGCTTGGAGTAGCAATTATGATGTGGACGGCTGGTTTCGACATCATTTATGCACTGCAAGACCGTGAGTTTGATGTCTCCGAAAAACTCAAGAGTATTCCAGCATCATTCGGACCACGCAAATCCATATATATTAGCCGCTTATGCTTTATTACCATGATAGCTATACTCGTTTATGTCGGAACTCTTGCAAGCCGCGGCTGGCTGTACTATATGGGGTTAACGGGTATCGGAATCATACTGGTATATGAGCATTATTTGGTACGAAATATAGTTAAAGGATTACCGTCACCTAAGCTAGGTGTCGCCTTCTTTAATATGAATGCTTATGTAAGTGTACTTTACTTTGTTGTTACCGCAATAGATCAGTTATTTATCTTAAAGGGTTAGGCTTTGAAAAGAAGGTTGGTGATTGGAGTAACGGGAGCTTCAGGGTCTATTTATGCTGAGCGATTCATCGCCGAATCTCTCAACCACTTCGACCGCATATATTTAGTTATGACAGACTCCGGATGCAAGGTCGTCGAACACGAACTTAGTGACAATAACAGTGAATTTTCGCTAATCCGCGCTATGCGGGGAGATTTAACTGGGGACCAAAAAAAAATCATTAGACTGCTAAGAAACGACGACCTTTTCGCCCCCATTGCCAGCGGGTCATCAGCACCTACCGATATGGTAATAGCTCCATGCTCCATGGGAACTTTAGCCAGGATCAGTCAAGGCATATCTTCAAACCTCTTGGAGCGCGTAGCAGACGTCGCTTTAAAAGAAAAGGTAAGATTCATCATGGTTCCAAGAGAGACACCTTTAAGCACATTACATTTAGAAAACATGCTCAAACTATCACAGTACGGCGTTACTATGGTCCCTCCGATGCCAGGGTTTTATCAAAACCCGAAGACTTTAGATGATGCGATAAATTTTGTGGTCGGTAAGATTTTAGAAGCTTTAGGGGTTGATCAT
>JANQHA010000042.1 GCA_028282865.1 Oligoflexales bacterium | reverse complement strand
TATGTGCATCCCGATATTGAGCCATTTATTCGAAGGTTTGAGCAAAGGAGTCATAAAGATATAAAAAAATATATCTCTGCAGATTTTTCGGATCGTCTGAATGGTGATGTTGCTGGTTCCTGTGTGAAGTCTTATACCGGAATGATCGTTTTAGAGGTTAGTAGAAGCTATTGGAAATCTTCATCTGAGTTTGCAAAAGAGCAGTTGGTTTTCCATGAGCTTGGGCACTGTATATTTAAAAAAGGTCATAATGATGCGTGGCGAAAGGTTTATATTGACGGTGCTAATGGAGAAGAATGCATACCTTCATCGATCATGTATCCCAACGGAGAAGTAAAGTCTTATTACGAAAAATTTAGGCAATACTACCTAGGCGATTTCTTTGGAGAGCAAAGTGAGGAAAACAGTTTCTCTACTGGTGGGCATTGTAGTCCTACAACTGATTGGTAGCATACGGATTCTCGGTCAAAATATTGTGCCTCATCATTTTAGCTTTTTTATATACCCTTGAACTCTAAGAAGATCGTATATATCATTTGAATACAAAAAATAGGAGTTCGTAATATGAAAATAAGCGCACGGATGGCTTTTAACGGCATAATTTTGATATCAACCCTTTGCATGATAGAAGGCTGCAGGTCTCGCAGCAATACCTCATCTGCTGTGAGTCAAATGGGTGCTCAGGATCAGGATATCGGTTTTAGATCGGGGGAATTAATTTACTTCAAGGACGGAGATGGCGTTCAGAGAAAAAGCCAAGCAACCGGAGTTTTTCATGATGGCCATCCTCGCTTAATGTTTACCCACGGTCCGTTTGAACAGCCAAAACTTGGTGACAGAATCAGGAACAAAAATAACAAAGAAATCGGGACTATAAAAATGTCCCATCCAAAATATCCTATTATGCTTGTGGAGCTAGACAAAGGACCCGATCTTTTTCCTAACCATGTCAATGGTGTGAGGCTTGCTGATCGCAGTAGGCCTTATATTGTGGCACTATCGGACTTAAAAAAGCCCTATCATTACTTTCAGATTTTTAAAGTTGAAGATGACGATATAGGTAAACCTAATGATTTAAATAGGACGGTGGTTTTAGGTAAAGCTAGAGAAAAACTAACTATCAGAGAAGTGGTTTCGGGCAAAGTTAGAGAAAGAGTCGTTAAGGCCATACCAATTGAGGTAGGCATCGATTTCAATGAAAATTATCTAGGCTCACTAGGCTATATTAAGGATACTAGCGTCGAGCGTCCGGAGGAGGTCGATGTAGTAGTCGTCATCATTGGGTACGGTACTTATAAAGGTCGAAGGGTTTGGGCTGGGTTAAGCTTGTATGATGATATCATTGAAGAAGCGGGATGGACTTTAGGGTTGTAGTCGCGGGACGAGTAAGCCTACAAATTGCTGCGTAGCAAAGGTGCTACACATTTCCTATTTTTATAATTGCTCCTCGTAATGGCAAGTGATACTAGTCGGATAGTTTTCCGGTATCTAAGACATAAACAGTGGAGGAGTCGCACTAATGAAATTATCTTATTTAAGGCTTTCGATTATCCTGTTTTTCTCATGGGCACAGAATTATTCTTTAGCATCAACTCTGTCGGAACCGACCAGTCAGGTTGAGATTATTTCACGCTTCGCGGAGCCTGAAAGTCCAGATAATGATGTAGACATCAACCTATTCAGGCACTTACATGGTGGGGTTATCGAGGCAAAGGATGGCAGTCGCTACAAGTTTGTTCTTCGTAGTAATAAACTTGCTTACTTTAAGAAAGCGTATGCAACTGCGGAGTGGGGCGATGAGACACCCGTTAACGTGGCTGATGGAGTTGAGACGAACGTCTACCCAGTAAACTTCCGAACTATTTTCGTTTACCCTTATGGTGACAGCTTGGTGAAGGTTGTCTTGGGAGGCTGGGAAGGCTTTGACGAGACGAGAACTTTAACTATTGATTTATCGACCATAACGATTGTCAAAAATGAGGTGACGGTCGAGTCAACACGTCATCTCTACAAGGAATATCGAGAGCAAACGGCTCCTCCACCAACTCCTGGTCCACAAATGCCGCAAGGGATAGAAGTTTATCGGATTTCCAAGGAGAGGGATGGAAAAGGTATCTATTATTATGACAAATTGATTCGACAAGAAAACGGACGGATTGCTCATAAAGAGTTCTTCCGACTTACAGATAATGGTGTTTGGTCGCCTGAGTATGCGGTTAAGAATATGGCAATTCCTGATGATATTGCAGAGTCCTATGACATGCGAGGTAGCCATATAAAGATGGTTTATGGTGAGGATTTGACCAAAGACCATTTTATACTGGTGCGGCTCCGACGTAAGGATGATGCTGCAAAAGAGCTTTCGCCATATATCCTTTTGCTTTTTCGCGAGACACCGACCGGGGACCTTTCACTTGATGTGCTTGAAAGAGAGTTAGAAAACTTTTCTCCTCCTATCCCCGAGAAGGATAAAGATTTCGGAATTGGTCCACTTATCGAGGCGAGCTACAACGAGCAGACGGCGGAACTAAGTGTCGCTGCGAACTTCCAACATATGACTAGAGATCAAGTGTTTTCTGTCTATAACATGGATGAGAAGAAGCGGGTCAAGACCAGAACGGTCACTCATCCAGAGGGTTTTACCGCGATGTGGAAGTCTAAGCTTTTGTCCGCGCAGGGTGAAAGCATTGGTATGCTTGAATATTTGCGTTCCTCTGATGTTGCTAACTTCTTCTTTGTCAAGTGGAGTGGTTCTGGTGAGCAAAAGTTTTATAAGATATCGCAAGGACCTGATCCAAAGTTTAGTGTAACTTGGTCAGCAATGATCTGGTCTAATGACCAGACTAAAATCTACACCGTCGGTCGGTCGGGAATGATTTGTGAGACCCGACTCCTTGAAGGCAGTCTCCAATGTGTGACACCTGATCTTGGGGAAAACATCAAAGGTTCGAATGGTAGCTTGAAACTCCTTAAAGATGGCGTTGTTGAGCTGGTAGCAAGCACAAGCGAATATAATCGTGAGGAGGATAGCAGGGATACGATCATTTATTCGGCTGTTGCCGATTTTACAGGGTCTAAGACGGAAAATTAAATCAAACATCGAGGCGCAGCTTATCTTGGGCCAAGCTGCGCTTTGTGTTATCTCGCTGTTTTGTCGCAATATTGGACCCTTCTCATTGCTCTGATGGGTTGCTTCTATGAACTAAATGGTGAGCTCAGAGGGCTAATTCCGATTGTAAACGATATGGAATCCAAATTAGCTGATTATGAGCCTCAAAAGTAATCTGTAAACCTAGTCCCGGTCTCATCGATAAATTTGTGAGGCTGGGAATTAAACCTTATTATCCACCCTTTTAATCATTACACCACTACTTCAAACCAAAAATCCGGTAGATTTAACATTGAATATTGAATTAGCAATATTTAGTAAATTTAGTATGTTATAAGTATGTTCGAACGTACTTTATCCAAAAAATAAAGGCAGACCTAAGCAAATACCGTGCTTTGGCCTTAGTTGGCCCGCGGCAGGCGAGTTTGAAATAGATGGGGTTCAGGTATTTCCTTGGAAGCAGATTTCGGTTTTGATCAAAGACGGCCTAGAGAAATAATCATTTCTCCAGGCTCCACTTTAGCAAACTCTTTAATGCCTGAAATTCTAACTTATCGGCTCTATTGAAAAAGGCAGTGTGGCTCAGTTACTTCTCTTTGGCAGGCTCGGCCGTGTTCCTGAAATTTTGAATCCCTAATACCTATATAGCCCGACAAGGTCGTTATCGAAGTGTACTTTTTTGTCTTAGGGTCATACTTTTCAACGTCATATGTATACTCCTCTGCCAGATAAGGTTCCCTCTTTATTCGACTAAGTGTGCATCGACATAATGCACCCCCTTCTACGCAACTAAAAACTTTGCCTTTGATATTAATAGTAAAGCCTGTTAAATCAGTCTCTTCTTCTTTGGCTAAAGAGGTAGTCGCTGACGTCGCAAGGAAAAGAGTTAATGTAGCTAGCAGTTTTAGTGTGTTTTTCATAGATTCTCCATATTTGGAATTTAGCGATGGAGGCCTAAAAACAATTGGGTTAGGAAACTTCAATGCCTATATCCGTATACGGGCTCCATATAAATAATTGCTGTTCAATAATATTAATGACTTGTCGATTTACAATATGTTGTGTTTTCTATTGAATCTCTAATTTTCTATGTTATAAGGCGCCTGAGCTTTGTTTTAAGACTTAAATAGGAAAGAGAGTGATGTATCTATTATTTACGACTATTTTTATGATTATCGGAATGGCTACTTCGTGTGGAACCGGTGTATCTACAGAGCCGACTAGCCAGAGCAAAAGAGTCGGATTTGCTGACATTGACAATGCTAGAAACCTCGTCGCTTGTGGCCGAAGTATCGATAAAAATAAAAGTATCGGTAAGAATAAAAGTAGCGATAAAATTAAGCCTAAGGAAATACAATTAACTGTTCGTATTTGTCCATCGGATGTCGATGCAGAGAAGGTTGACTGTGGAGTATGTAAAGAAGAGTTATTACCATATACCTTGCTTTCGGAGCTGATACCTCATATGAAAGAGCTTGATACTGGAAGTTACCCTAAGGACGAAAATGGATTAAAAGTGCTAGAATCTCACCTTAAATTAGCTAAAGATCCTAAGCGAGTCGAACTGTTAGAAAGCTATATAGCGAGTCTTGATCCGTTTGTAAAACTATTAGATAAACTTAAGAGTTCTGAGCTTGAACAATCCTATCCCCCTTCTTCCAATGAATTTAAATGGATTGTATGGGCAGCATTAAGGTATTCAGACAAGCAAAAGAATATTGTAAGAAATCGAGAAGCCCAAAAGAGAGAGCAGGAAAGGCAAGAAAAGGAAGAAAAAGAGCGTAAGAAGCAAGAAGGGATAGCACGTATTAAAGAACGGGCGGCACGAAGGCAAGCAGCTATAGATCAGTGTCAAGCGGACTTTGATGAATGTATAGCAAGTAATAAGGACGGGACAAAAGACTGCCTTACTCCGTGGGAAATTTGCAGAGATAATATAGAATATTAGACGGTATGTTGGCAAAAATCAGACCGACTTAGGTCACGAAAAATATTTCGTATGATAATATTTAACTTTCAACCCGCTTAATCGCAGCACCAAGCTGCTTGAGCTTTTCATCAATCTGATAATAACCCCGTTCGATCTGGTAGATGCTATTGATTTCGCTTCTGCCTTTAGCGATTAAACTCGCCATTAGTAATGCCATACCTGCACGGACATCTGGAGAGCTCATGTTTGCTGGGTAAAGTGGACTGGGGCCACTAACGACTATTCGGTGTGGGTCACATAGAACGATGTTAGCGCCCATGGACATCAGCTTATCAGTAAAAAACATCCGGCCTTCAAACATCTTCTCAAAGAAGATGATCGTGCCAGTCGACTGTGTGGTTGCGACTATGGAAACAGACATCAGATCGGTTGGATAGGCGGGCCAGGGGCCGCTGTAAATGGTTGCGACTCTGCCGCCAATGTCTCGCTTGATATCTGAGGTGTCTTCGCCATTAACGAAAAAGGAGTTGTTCTCGAAAGTTGTATTGATGCCGATTCTATTGAGCGTTTTTAAAATAAACCGGTAATCATCTAAGTTAACATCTTCTATAGTGATCTGACTTTTAGTGGCAGCAGCCAAGCACATAAAGCTGCCGACTTCCATAAAGTCGGCGCCAATCGTATGATCCGCTCCTTTTAACTCTTCGACACCATGTATTGTCAGCCGATTACTACCAATTCCTGAAATGTCAGCGCCCATACTATTTAGCAGATTGCAAAGGCCTACCACATGGGGTTCGCAGGCAGCGTTATGTAGAATTGTTGTTCCTGATGCCCTCACAGCCATCAGAAGTAGGTTTTCGGTTGCAGTGACGCTAGGCTCATCAAAAAAAATATCACAGCCTTTAAGTTGTTTTGCTGAGCCGGTGATGGACTTGCTAAGGTTAAGTGAAGCTCCTAGCGCCTCAGCTCCTTCCCAATGCGTGTCGATTCTTCTAGCACCAATCACATCCCCTCCCGGTAATGGGAGCTCTATCTTTGATAACCGAGATAGCAACGGACCTAGTAGTAATATTGAGGCTCTTACTTTTGCGCATAACTCTGCGTCCGGTTGGTGACTTTTTAGCTTAGATGCTCGAAGATGAAGGCAGTCGTCATTTTCCCACTCAACCTCTACCCCAAGGCCTCTAAGGATTTCACAAACAGTCAAGACATCTCCGATTTTGGGTATGCGTCTTAAGATCACCGTTTGGTCAGTGAGAAGGCATGCCATTAGAGCTGGTAAGGCTTCGTTCTTATTTCCTGACGGCTTCACTGTGCCGTGCAGTGGCCTCCCGCCTTCTATAATGAATTGACTCATCTAGGTCTCCAAGGTTAAGTCGTCGAACACATAGTAAGAGACTACTGAGTAACTTTTATTTCATGAATAAAGAATTAAATCAAAATTTAAAAGCGAAGATCAATGTAGAAGGTCAATCATTTCCTGTCGGGTTAGGGACTTGAAAATTTCTTCGTCCTTTTCGAGGAATTTTTCAAATAATTGTTGCTTTGATTTAATAATAGTATCTATTTTTTCTTCTAAGGTTCCTCGTGTTATCAGCTTGAGGACCTGAACATTTTTATTTTGCCCAATACGATGTACCCGATCGGTAGCTTGATTTTCCTTAGATGCATTCCACCAGCGGTCATAGTGAATAACAACTGATGCTGCTGTCAAGTCTATACCGATACCCCCAGCTAATAAAGACCCGACAAAAACCTTGGTATTGGGGTCTTCCTGAAATTGTTTAATTACTTTCCCTCGATTTCTTGTCTGCCCGGTAAGGCTTACGTATGGTATCGAAGAATCCTTAAGGTAACTACAAATAATGTCGATCATACCGACGTATTGCGAGTAGATCACTACCTTATGATCAGAGGCTAGGGCCTCATCTATCAGTTCTTTCATCAGATTGAATTTGCCACTCTCATACTTTTTATAGTCCATATCTTTTTGAACTAGCGCTGGATGATTACAAAGCTGCTTCAATAAAGTCAGTATGGCGAAGACATGTAGATATGGTACCGGCGAGTTTTCATCTGCAAGCTGAGTCAATAGTGGTGAAGCTTTTAATTCGATGACATCTCGGTACATTTTTATCTGCTCATCACTAAGAGAACAGTGGCGGACGTCTTCAACTTTTTCCGGTAAATCATCTAGCACTTGGTCTTTAGTTCTGCGAATCTTGAATGGATGAATCAACTTTTGAAGTGCAATTTCCGTCTCAGTGTCTTCGGATTGTTTTTCAATTGGTTTGATGAAGTTCTTTTTAAAATAGTCATCAGATCCAAGGTATCCTGGAACTAGAAAATCAAACACGTTTTTCAATTCATTTAAGCTGTTTTCCATCGGAGTGCCGGTCAGGCAAACCCGTATACTTGAATTAAGCCTACATACAGCGCTATAAGTTGCCGTGGCATTGTTTTTCACAAAATGTGCCTCGTCTAGGATCACCGCATCCCATCTTGTTTGTGCCATACCTTTAATATCTCTTAGGAGCACGCCGTAGCTAGTGATCGTCGTATTTACGCCTTTTTTAAGAAAGCCTAGCTTGTAATCTCGCTTTGGACCATGATGCTTAACTGCCGACAGGTTAGGGCAGAAATCTACTACTTTGTCCAGCCAGTGATCTAGAACGGTGGTCGGGCAAATGATTAGAAACTTGGCATCACTTTTTTCTTGCTGAATGCATGTCAATAATGCCATGGCTTGATGGGTTTTACCTAGGCCCATTTCATCTGCTAAAAGTCCATGTAAGCCGTTTTCGTAAAGCCACCACAGCCACTTTAGACCCATCATCTGGTAGTCTCTTAATTGCAGTTTTGAGTGGCTAAGTGACGGCACTTCTTTAGGTGGTGTAAATTCTATTCGATTTCTAATTTGGTTAATAATTTTTTTGCTACCAGCAAAGTGGTCGAATTCTCCCATTGCGGCTTTTAGACGATGTAAGCCAATTGAGTCGACTTTGATGTAATTTCCTGAGTCGTCAAACTCCCAATCAAACTGTTTGACTAATTCGGGAATTTTTATCCAAGACTTCCCGGCTTTATGATAGTCCCTTTTTTTTCCCATAAACTGTTTGATTAATTCGACCATTGCGACTGAAGAGTCACCGGTGCCGTATTTTGGATCTAAGGTGAACCAGCCATCTTGCTCTTTGTGTACCTGTATTTCAGTTAGTTTTGGTATTTCAATGATCGTAGGCTCTTTAAGGTGCTCATCAAGCCAAATCGGTCCAAGGTCACGGTGCTCGTTGAACTCACCGGCAATTAACTTTGCAGCTTGGTCTCCCTTATATTTTTTTTGTAGTGGTAGCTCATGCCACTCTGGACTTAAAGCTTCGCGATCTACTGGCCAGTAGCCGCGTCCTGGCAAGTAAAAGTAATTACTTCCAAGTAGCTTTACCCCTTGTTTTATAGGGATAAACTCATATAAAGATTCCTTCGGTTTTGATGCCTTTGACGAAAAGAGTTTTACCCTTTCTAGTATCGCAGGGATTTTGTTAATTTCTTCGATTTTGTCGGCACTCTTTGGAGTGTGCTTTATCCCTATGACCCGTTCGGCAATAATTTCTTCGTCGTTCACTTGGAATATACGCGTGCCTAAAATAACGGGATTTTTATAGACTTTTAGTTTCTTTACATCTTCAGTGGCGGTCTTGAGTTTTCTTTTCTCAGTTAAAAACTTTGCAGCGTCATCTAAAGCTAAATCGTAATGTGTGAGCTGTCCCTCTTTTATCTCTACTCTTACTCTGATGGTGGGCCCGTTTCCAACCAGGCTGACAGAGTGGATGGATTGATTCAGATACTCTAAGATCTTAGCGCGTGCGGTTTGCTGAGTTTTTTCTTCTTCCTTTTTGGCTGCGACGCGAACCCGTTTGGCGCCGATCGGTGGTTTCAGCGGCATATTTTGGGTCAAGGGCCCAAAAAGCTTTGGGGCTTCGCGGTC
>JANQHA010000035.1 GCA_028282865.1 Oligoflexales bacterium | reverse complement strand
CGGAGGCGGCGATGGCACGGGAATCGGCGGCGGAGATGGCACGGGAATTGGCGGGAACGAAAATGCGGCCTCTACCTCTGATACTGCTATTGAAATCTCTATCAAAAGATGCTCAGGAAATTCTAACACCAATCAATGGCCGATCCTGCACAAACAAAGCTGGCTTAATGCAGTGAATAATCGTCTACTAAGAAGAATTGATATTTCAGTACCATACTTCATTAAGTATGACGGAGGAATGAGCGGGCTTAAAAAGAAATATTTTAATACAGTCGCAGAGTTCTTTTCTTTACTAAATAGAAAGGAATACCTGCCAGCAACCATTCAGAAGTCTACCGGGGTTAATGAAGAAGAGGTTACGGGACTGCTGGCAGAGTTAAAAGATGATGGCAGCTGGTTACGAGATAACCTAAAAGAAGTCGCAGACAAGCTGGAAAAGCAGGTTGAAGACAGCGACGATGTCAATACTTTGCAGGCCCATAGACTCGTAGGGCAAATCGACACGCTATCAGACTTGCTCACGAAGCAAAACTGGGAAGTCGTTCCGACCGCTTGGGTGCACGGGCTAATTAACCAATATGAGCAAGGTTGGACTTATCTATTTAATAATCATTTTGACCTTACGGTAGAAGCGTATCGAAAACTCAAAGATATTTACATTAACCTCAGGAAGGTCAAGATATGAGTAAGGGAAGATTTATGAATTATAACTTAGCCCCCAGTTTATTATATGCTCTGCTCTGTATGACTAGCAGTTGCGGTAATGCAACTAACTCCCATCTCAACGAAACACTTCCCATCCTTAAATCCGGACCTCACGGTATGAAGTTTTCCCATATTGCTGGCGGCACTTTTCAGATGGGATCACCAGAAGGTGAAACTGGTAGGGACGCAAGCGTTGGCTACCCGGAAACCCAACACTGGGTAAAACTGACAAACGACTATTGGATGCTGACGACAGAAGTCACTCGCGGTCAGTGGCATAGCGTAACGGGAAAAGAGCCCAGAGAAGATGTTTTTTGCCACGGTAGACATAGGCATTATATTGTAAAAGAATTCGATTATCCGGTTCTTTGTGTCAACACCGACGACATCGAAAAATTTTTAATAGACTTAAATCAGCAACAAGAAAATGACGGGTATAGATATCGCTTGCCTACTGAGGCAGAGTGGGAGTTTGCCGCTCGTGGTCTTACCGAAACAGCCTATTCTGTCAAAGGACAAGTAGAATCATTTACCTGGCATGGTGGTCCTAATAACCGCCCCCATCCAGTAGCAAAATTAAGACCCAATAAATACGGTTTATATGATGTCCACGGCAATGCCCAAGAGTGGACTTCGGATTGGGCTCATCAATATAAAAAAGCGGACTCTATTGATCAAGCAATTGAAAATCCAAAAGGAGGAGCTCCAGGAACAATACGCATGATCCGTAGCGGAAGCTGGGCGCATCCAAAGTCCTTCACTCGTTCCGCCGCTAGATTGGGCCGTCCTAGTAATCAGCGCACAATAACTTATGGTTTCCGCCTTGTGAGGACGACCTATGAATAAGGTAGGCATCTGGATCGTAGTACTATTTGTCATGACGAGTTGCGGAGCAAACTCACTTCCTAGCTCTGATCTCAACGAGACTTTTCCGGTTCTTAAACCTGGTCCTCACAATATGAAGTTTTCTCATATTCCTAGTGGTGTCTTTCAGATGGGATCTCCAGAAGATGAAATCGGAAGAGAAGAAAGTTCCGGTAATTTTGAACCCCAGCATTGGGTAAGGTTAACAAAGGACTACTGGATGCAAACTACTGAGGTGACGCGAGGTCAGTGGTTCGCAGTGTTAAAGAGCTATCCTGATAACAATGGCAAATGCATCTTACGAGAAAAAATTATAAAAGAAGACGATTACCCAGTATCTTGCGTGAGCATTAGCGATGTCAATCGATTTATAAAAGAGTTAAACCGTCAGGAGAAAGGTGATAAGTATAAATACCGCCTACCTACCGAAGCTGAGTGGGAGTTTGCGACACGCGGCTATACGGAAACAGCCTACTCCATAAAAGGCAAGCTAAAATCATTTGCATGGTATTTGAAGAGTTCTAACCGCCAGCCTCATCCAGTAGCCAAGTTAAAAGCTAATAAATTTGGCCTGCATGATACCCACGGCAATGTGTATGAGCTAACGTCAAGTTTTGCATACGATTACCCAACAGCTGATTCCGTTAATCAAGCCATTAAAGACCCCTTTGAGCTAACTTCGTCTGATGAGTTTAAGAATCAGATGATTCGCGGAGGTAGTTGGGCCGAGAGAGCACCCTTCATCCGCTCCGCCGCCCGGATGGGATTTCTACGTGGGCTAAGGGTCGCTGTAGTCGGCCTTCGCCTTGTGAGGACTGTTCATGAATAAGCTGGTCATCTGGATCATAGTGCTATTTGTGATAACGAGTTGCGGAGCAAGCCCAATCCCAAACTCCCATCTTGGCGAAACACTTCCCATTATTAAATCAGGTCCTCACGGGATGGAGTTTTCCTATATCCCCGGAGGACTTTTTCAGATGGGTTCTCCAGAACACGAGCCAGGTAGAAAAGAATCTAGTGGCTCACTTGAACTTCAACATTGGGTAAAGCTTACCAAAGATTACTGGATGCAAACAACCGAAGTAACCCGAGGGCAGTGGTATGCCGTAATGAAAAGTTATCCAGACAACAATGGCAATTGTGTATTAAGAAGCACAGTTATAAAAAAAGAAAATTATCCAGTTTCTTGTTTGAGTCCTAAAGAGATAGACCTATTTATTGAAAAAATAAATCACCAGCAAAAAAATGACGGCTATAAATATAGTTTACCGACTGAAGCACAGTGGGAATTTGCTGCACGTGGTTATACTGAAACACCTTATTCGATAGAGGGAAATCTAGATTCATTTGCCTGGTATGGTAAAAATTCTGATCATGCTAATCCGGTAAAAAAATTAAAAGCTAATAAATTTGGCTTATATGATGTCCACGGCAATGTAAACGAATTGGTATCAGATTG
>JANQHA010000604.1 GCA_028282865.1 Oligoflexales bacterium | reverse complement strand
CGCAAATATTTCTCAAAGTTGATACTCCTAATCTCTTGCTGTATACATTCTCTAAACTGATCGGAGGTTCTTCTCATAGAAACCAAGTTATACTTCAGTGCACACCTGTCCACCAAAGTATCCAAGTCATTAATTCGTCGAGCGAAATAAGCACGATTCACAAATTTATCCTGATGAGTTAGATGTAAAAAAGCTTTGACTAATAAAGCTAAGCCTCGGATATGCTTTCGGTAGATAGCCAAACGATCAGGCTTACGAGACGAGCTACCATAAAGCACTTCATTAAATAATCTCAACTTAATGGCGTTAGAAAGCTTCTCTGCTTTGTTGGCCAACTGTCGGTTAAGCGCAGCGATGGCCTCGCCTTCTGTAGGCTTATAAAACTTCGCTCTTCTACTATGTAAGACTCCGGGCTGCCATGGATAGTAGTACTTTGGCTCAACAGTTTGGTTGAAATACCTTCGTACAATAAAGTCACCCACTAGCTCCTTTTTGTGGAGCAAAGGAAACCCTAATTGATCGTTGCGATACATAAGAACTCGCCCATAATGATTACCATTTCCTCTAAAATAGGTCTTACAGTAGTAAAGTGGCTTAAATAAGCTAATATTACGCTCAAAGTTAGGTAAGTGGCGATTATGCGACTCGCCGTATATACCCCATGAAGAGCCGTCCCCCATGATAGCAAGATCATGATTTGACCAATGAGAGCTGCAATTTTGCCAAAAGCGATCGAACCTCTTAGCGCTAACTGTTGAATTGGCGTCGATATGAAACGGGAACTTACCGCCATTCACTAAGGTTGCATATTTATCTTTATGAGGTCCTACGGTTTCTTCTACTTTCTGCTTTGCAAATTCTTCGGGGTCTTGAACATCACCATAAATTTCTTCGTTAACATCAAAAATACGGTTTTTAAACTTCTCTAAATGAGTGACTTTACCGTTTCGCCTGTTACCTAGCTCATAATGGGCGTGGCCATTTTGAGAAAAACTTGCAAATACTTCAGATTCAATTTCGCCTATCTGCTCTACTGCATCTCGATAAAGGCTACCGAATACCCGGTTGTCACTGAAGAGTGATTCGAAGAAAACAGGGGCCGATACTTCATCAACATACTTCTTGAATACTTCAATCCGTTGAACAAAGTTCTCATCAATTGATCGATTCTGAAATTTATCCTGATCTTGTTCTAATTGACTTCGTAGAATGAGTCCGCGATCAGCAAATCTATCTAAAATATAAATGTTAACCAAATCGTATTTAGGCACACCTGTCTGCTCCGATAAAGACAAAAAGTAATTCATGTTTTTATAGAAATGCTCTTCAGAAAAAATGTTCTGAGATAAATCTCCATCTAACAAAGAACCATCTAAGTGGCCCTCCAAATGAACAAGATTCTCAAGGCGAATATTTTGAGAAAGCGGATGCAATGCGACATTATTTACCGGAAAATTCCTGGAAAAATTTGTAAACTGATTCAGACAGTCTTTCTTATCCGCTCGAGGTAGCTCATCAAAGAAACGATCATTCATCCATGGAACAATACACTTCAGATCAAATGAACCGATATCTTTCTTTATATCATCTTCAAAAAAACCTGAAAGCTGACGGTTAACTAAGGAGACTTCCCGTAAAACGACCTCTACCCGATCCAAGATATGCTGGTTTTGAGCCTTAACCTCGTCAAGGCTATCAGAAATAAGCTTAAGTTCCTGCGTGATCCTATCAAGCTTAAAATCGATAATATCGAGCCTGCGATTTAGCTGCTCAGCAATATCTATAAGCAACTCTCTTAAGGCCTGAATCTGCAACAAAACAGGGTCAGGTTTCTTATTGAACAAAGAGACCAACATTGCTGCGGCTCCGACACCAATTGACGTGAGCTCAAGACCTGACATGGAAATTTTACCAATGGTTTCGCCTGCGCTGTTTTTAATAAACCCAGCTGCTGGGCCGTTAGCAAACTTATACTTATTGATAGCGGTCATTACATTAAGAGTTGTCAGGGCCGCTGATGCCGCGATGCTGACTTCTTCTGATTTAAGTATTTTAGAGCCCATCAGTGCGATTTCAGAAATATGGCCGATATCAGCCAGAGAGTCCTGAACCGCCAAGAAGTCGTCTTGGTAAACGGAGTTATAGCCTAAGTTTTCAGCATATTTCTTACTTGCTGCTTCAATTTTTCTACTCACCTGGTCCAATTTTTTTTGATCCTTTGACTCTATTGCCGATAGCAGCTGCTTCTTCATGGCAATATTATCGGCTCTGAGCTGATCAAGTTTGTCCTGAATACCGGCGGGCGAGTTACGCCTTCGTTCATCATCTAAGTTATTATTATACTCGACTGCTTTATCAAAAGTGCTGCTAAAGTTTATTTGGTCAGATTTGGCCACATGTTTGTTAAGAATATTCATGATCGCCTGATCTTCTCTAGCAAATGCTACCAATCTCTGTAAACTTTTTCTAACAATCCTTTCCCTATATTGCCCAGTTTCGCTTGGACTAACACTCAATCCAATACCAGCCCCAATGCCCATAGAAATATCCATAGACAACTCAGTATCAAACCTTTTTTCCTCAGAGGCTATGCTCTCAATAGATTTTTCGAGTAAGAGTCTACCTAGTTTTGTTGGTCGATTGATTTTATAGTTCTGGACGTGAGCTAAGTACTCCCGGATTTTTTCATGATCATACTGAGGAATAGTATTCAGTATCGCATCGGCAATCTCAGCGTCTTTTTCCTGCTGATCAATAAATGTTGTTACAACCCCCGCCCGGGCACAAACGGGAAGAAGTATTCCAACAAACAAAAAAAACATTTTAGAAGTATTAATGTTCATAAGTCGCTCCTACCACTGCGAGTGTTTAATAAGTGTCTCTGGAAAAACTCCCCAATACTTATCTGTTGAATCTGAGCCGTAGGCCTTCAAAAGCTCGATGACATACATGCCGTCATCAGGAGCAAATTCAGCCTGAACTGCTATCGCTAGGTGCAGTGGAGATAAATTAGAGCGAGAAGTTGGCACTCTAAACTCAACAGAGACGCCTTTATTAAGAAGCGTTATCAAGGAATCAGCGTCAGATGTAAGAATCGCTTTTACCAATTTAATTTGGTCTACCGATAGCTTCTTGGAACCTTGAACTTTTGATGGAACAAGATTGTTTTCCATGAGGTTTTTTATTCGGCTAGCATCATACTTTACCCAGTTCTCGTTAACTAAATCGACCTTAGCAGGAGCAATCGCTAATTTCGAACGCACTTGCTCCTGCATACAGGCTGATAAAATAGCTAGAAAGACTGTCAGCAAGATATTTGTAAACTGAAGTTTCATAGTTCCCCCAAAATAGGTAGAAGAGATAGATAACAAAGAATGATTATTGAAATGGAATTGCTCTAGAAAGAGCCTACCCGCTATAACATGTATGTATTAAAAGTAAAATTATTTTTTAGCAGCTTACAATGCTATAGAAATAAACCTACAATTACAGGGTGGTATGCTTTTTTTGCGCCAGGAGCCATCTTCCAAATTTTGCTTCAAACTAAGACTGAGCAACAATAATTTTTGGTCTATTGATAGGTCACTGTTTGTTACAGCATTACTCAAATTGTGGTAGAATGCATAAAAATATCTATTGAGGACAAACTTATGAAGCTACGGACGGCGGCATTCTTTATCTTGTCATTAAATTTAATATCTTGCGGACCAGTTAACTCAGATAACATATCCACGGCTAAAAGGTTGCACGACGATGCTGAACTTCAGTTCCAATCAGCTTACCTAGCCCTAGCAACCGGTAAGCTAAAAAATAACCGACCCGAAACACGCTACCCATGGCCTTTTGAAGTCCTTTCTATCGGACATACCATGTCCTCATATCAAAACTACGGTGGTAACCCCTACTTTCATCATGGGCTTGATATCCGGGGGGACGCGGGAGCAGACGTACTTGCATCTGCTGGAGGAAAGGTCGTGAATATTGAAAACTATGTAGCCGGACTGGCTCCATACTGGGAAGTTGCGGTCTTAGATGAACAGGGTTTTCTATGGCAATATCATCATGTTGACAAAGATTCTATTCCTGACGAAATCTGGCAAGCCTTTAGAAACAAGACCTCGATCTCTCAAGGTACTAAAATAGGAGAGATCTATTATTGGCCAGTCGTTACCTACGGAGAGCGTTATCATCACGTTCATTTAAATATTTTAGATGCCGATAGTAATTACTTAAATCCCTTTGCTTTTTTAGAGGAACTACCAGATCAAAAATCGCCACAAATAGAAGAAATTGGCTTGCTAAAAAATGGCAGACTATCGGAGGGCAATATAGTCAGCGGTGACTATACGATTTACGCAAAGGTCCACGACCTCATCTTACATGACAAATTCGTAGTACCACCTTACGAAATCAGCTATTCGGTTGATGGAAGTGACCCGATAACTGTATGGAAGTTTGACAACATTCCTGGAGGCGGTTCTAGAGAGCAGTATGTAAGTCAATTCTTTAATCCATCGATGACGTGCGGAAGCTATAGATGTCGAGAGTTAGTCATCGACTTAGGGTTTACAACCAGTGGCACTAACTATTTTACTGATGCAATAGGGCCTCATACTATAGAGATACACACTCGGGACTTCGTCGGGAACGCTACGTCTGCTACCTTTCATTGGCAGGTGCAATGAGCATATAGTGTGATAGCTTAAAGAATAACTTGAGAGGCTCCCAATAGATCTTATGCGATCCACTCTAGATGCTCTTTTTCCTCTGCTGGAAGCGCCGTGTGTTCAAAACTGACAGTAGCCTTTAGAACACCTAGCGAAATCTCTTGAACAGGAAAAATAGTATGAATGGCTAGCTAGTATTAAAAGTCAGCAGGATCGTAAGATTAACTAATTAATTATAACAATAATCGTCAATAGCCCAACAGATCGGAGTCTTTTATCTGCCCCTTAGCACACCCAGCCCATTCGCCCTCGAGGTTCAAAGGTGCAGTCAAATCTACTGGTAAACGGTTGCATTGATCAAGCTTGTTGATAATACCGTCTTCATCAACATCACCCATAGGGTCAATATCCTTAGCACTAGCAACACAGCTGGTTGGCAAAATAGCTAGTCTAATATCCGAAAACCCTCTAAAGCCGTTAACGCCAGCTGGCCTTATCCTCTGGTGGCGAGAGCCCGGCGTTCCAGTGGGCTCAGGAGTAAATCTCAGCCATGTTTCAGACCCCGGAACTTTATCTGAGTTAGGCCGAGCAAATTTACCAAGGCTGGTCCAGCTAACCGCATACTTAGCGTTGACCGAAAGAACGCTACATAGTTGTTCTTTGGTGGGCACTTTCCAATGGCTGCCAAGTCCACGCTTACAACCAGGCTGTATTTCAGACACCGTAGCTAGTGATCTTGCGGGCCAGATATAGCTATTAGGATGATGAGTGCGAAAACCATCTGCTTCTATGCATAAACTAGGACGGACTCTATCGGCAGCATCATACCAGCACCTGTTGCCAAGTTGAATCCAAGCTAAACCAGTCCTAGGGTCTCCCCAG
>JANQHA010000571.1 GCA_028282865.1 Oligoflexales bacterium | reverse complement strand
ACACTGGAATCGGCTTGTTCTCACTCATGAGCTTAGCAAATTTAAATAACGCCATGTCTGGGCGGGAGTAAGGGCCGTAAACTGTAAAAAACCTTAGTCCAGTACTTGGAATGTCATATAGGTGGCTGTAACAACTCGCGACTAATTCGTTTGATTTTTTTGTTGCTGCATAGAGGCTTATCGGCGAGCTAACATCTTGATCCTCCGAGAATGGGTGAACTGTATTACCTCCGTATACTGAGCTAGAAGAGGCATAAACAAAATTGTCTGGTTTGTGCTCACGCACAAGCTCAATGATGTTTTGAAAGCCAACAATGTTTGCGGAGATATAAGCATTCGGATTGGTGATTGAATAGCGAACCCCAGCTTGGGCTGCCAGGTGTAAAACCTTATCTGGGCTAGCATGTTTCCAAGCGTTCTGTAGGGTTGTCAAATCTTCTAAATCACCTTTGACGAGTTCGAAGTTATCATAGCTATTCAAAACCTCGAGTCTTAATTGTTTGTAATGAGGGTCGTAGTAGTCGTTGAGGTTATCATAGCCTACGACTCTATGCCCCTCTTTTAGGAGTTTGACCGCAGTATGAAACCCGATAAAACCTGCTGATCCTGTCACTAAAATATTCAACCCAATGGCCTCGTTTAATTATTAATCTGTTTTTTTAGTTCAAAAAAAGCACCGAAAAAACTTCCTAATAGCAGGCCGCATAAAGCAAACGCTACTAGTTTCAGATAAAACTTATGATACTTAGCTACTTCAAGCGAGATGAGAGGGTCTTCCCTGGCTTCAAAGCTCACCATTTTCTCGTTGAATTGAAGGAGCTTTATCCTGCTTCTATTTGAGCTTTTTGCCGCCTCTTTCGCATTTTCGTTTATCAGGGCGACGGTACTGTATTTGCCAAAATCCAAACTATTATTTTTTAACTTGATTTCTAGAAGTTCGTGGTTGAGCTGATTCAACTGTTCTTGGTTGATGAGCTGTTCTGACCTCAACAGGCTGATCATTCTTGCGAGGTTAGTTGCATATATCTCAAAGGTTAACTCCGATGGGTTGTCCATATTTAGGCTACCAGTACTTCGGATACCGCTGATCTTTAGGAGGCGTGAGGCTTTGGATGATGCCTGTACTTTCCGAAGTAGTTTAAACTCTAAGGCCGATAGTTGCTGGATTGATTTGATCCTAGCAGTTTCCACTTCTTGGTGACTCGTCTGAGAATAAGAGTTTTCGACAATATCTAGTGCCGATTGGTACAGTTTTTTAGCTAAAGTCCTTTTACTAAGCTTTAAGTCGCTGTGTGCTCGCTCGGTTACCTTATTGAGGCCACCCAGTATGACTGGGTTAAGGTCGCTAGGCAGGCCTTTAAAAGGCAGGGTTATTTGTAGTATAAATTCACTATTACCTATGTAGGATAGGACCTTAAATATCGGCTTTTCCTGCTGTTGTTTTATAAAAAGAAACTTAGCAGTGGATTGTTTATCCTGGCTTTTAACTGCCAAGATTGGTGCTAGCTGGTCAAATAGCAACCTTTCGTATTTTGGCGTCGCCAGAACCTCAGATAGATTATTAACTAATTGCTCCGGGTTTAGCTCAGAGTACTCAGAAGCTACGACGACTAGTTTTGTGACATATTCATTCGGCCGAGAAAGTAATAACAGAGCAAAGCCAAATAATAACCCAAACAGTAGGCCGCCTACCCCCCACTTTCGCAAGCTGTAGAGAAAGCTTAATATCTGCTTAGTGTCTACAGCCTTTTCATCTTTGGTGTCTTGGCTCATTTAGTTCGGTGTTCCCACTGTTTATAACTAAAATACGTATAGATAGCAGGGAATTAGAGCAAGAAAAGACGAAAAATACAAGCTGGAACTGTCTTCAATCCCTTATCTTTTCACCTAGTAGATTTATTCTCAAGCCTCGCTAAAATCTCGTGGTGCAAGCGTTCAGCCCTTTTTTCGAAAGTGTGAATTTCAAAGGTTTTTTTCTGCCCACGTTTGGCAATTGCTTCCCTTTCAGTAGGGTTTTCTAGTAGCCACTTTATCTTATCTACGGCTTCTGCTGGGCTTTTATATACGACAATTTCCTCATCTGGGACAAATAATGCATTTATGTTGGACCTATAGTCAGTTAATAGGCAACTGCCGATCCCGGTCACTTCAAAAAGTCGCATGTTCGAGGCATATTTTGGTGACGAGTCGGCGTGTATATTTAAGACGATTCGGCTTTCTGCTAGCATCTGATACATATCTAACCCGAAAAGACCAGGTTTGCATATGGCTCGGAGTTTGGGGTGTATCGGCAGTTTAGGGGGATTATTAATTTGCGCCTTGATCAAATTAGGCAGTAAGTCCTGGCCGGATTTGGGCATAAAATTTCCGAGTTTGTGCAGAACCAGTTTAAGCATAAACTTGCTATAGCTATTAAGGTTGACCGAAGGAACGTTAGGCGAAAAAATAGATAAAGGGGTTTCTTCGGCGAGCTTTATTAAAGTCTCCTCTCTGAGAATGTGGTATTGGTTTTTTCTTACAATTTGCCCGACAAAAGAAACGTCGATTTTTTTTTGAAATACCTTTTTGCCTAATCTCTCGAGTACGACCGGATCAAATGCATGATCAATATGAATTGCTGGGACGCCTTTCGACTTTATAGTCGCGACTGCTTCTGGAGCGCAGCTTGTTACAAAGTCCATTTTTTGCCAGGGAGTTTGGTGGTTGATTGCACTTCCTGTTGTTCCAAAAATGAGTTTAGCGCTTTTGCACTCTTTTTTGATTCGATTAAATAAGGGTTCTGAATTGTAGTCGAACCAAACTATGTCTGGTGAAAAATGGTTTATCTGCGCGATCAAAATATCGTCTAAATTATCTGAAGTAACATGATGCTCCTTGGCCCACTGCAGCTGCTGAGCTGGGACATTGTATAACGAGTCTTTGTAGGTAACTCCAATTTTTTTAAAACCTCTCTCCCAAAAATCGGCCCATAAAAAACAATCAAAATCGAATGCGCTCTTTTGCTCTTTGTATGGTGCGGATGTTAGGTGAGGGTTTTTTTGGTAAAAGGCCGAAGAGTACTGGTCGTATGCTATAGTGACTCGGAAAATTTTCAATTTAGCGGCCTTATTTAAACTAGTCAGACCTCAATTCTAGTGAATGATGGATAAATATGCGACCAGTTTATTTGGCTTTGAGTCTAGATGGTATGATATTTAAATAGTTGCAAACAATAAACCCTGCTACCTTACGAGTGAGGTGGTAGGAGATAAATATTGTGCTAAATGGGAACGGGAAAACTAGCCTTGCAAAGTTAACAGTAGTTGGAAAGCTGCTATTTTTATAGGGGTTTTTAAAATCCGCAATAAATCTTTGTAACTTGTTCTCACTGTAAGTGTTTAGTCCGGATACTCGCGAGCTCCTTAAATTGGTATCGGTGATTATGTGAGTGCTATTAATCATAAGAAGCGCATAACCCTTTTTCTTTGCCCGGATGGTCCATTCATAATCCGACCCATAATGGGGCAGGTTCACTTCATCTAGATAACC
>JANQHA010000507.1 GCA_028282865.1 Oligoflexales bacterium | reverse complement strand
AAAGAAAATTGATGAAAGCAATGAAGTGGTAAAGGTGGCGGAAGCTTCTATCGCACTTAGCACTGGTAGTGCTGAGGCAAAGGGGCTCATTGAAGGTCTGGATAAAGTGACTCAAATAGTAGCGTTTATGAATAACAGAGCCGTGTTACTTGCATCTAATAACGATATTGATAAGAGTATCGAACTGTATAACAACGCCTTAGGCGCACTACCAGATAAGCTTGCTAAGGAAAAGGATATCATAAGGTATAATTTAGCGCTGGCTTATGTAAAAAATAATCAATACGAAGAAGGTAAGGAGTCTTTGGAGGAGCTGAAAACTTCGGAAGTTCCTGGAGTAGCTGCCAAGGCGGGCTCGCTGCAGAAAAAGCTTATTAGCTCCATTAAGTCTGGTAGTAAGATTGTACTAAATACCAGTCCGACTGAAATCAAACCAGAAGCTATGGCTGGTGACAAACAAGAAGAGTTTAAGAAACCTTTAGCGTTCCATGCGAAGCCTAAGGAGCTGTGTTTACACATGATTTATAGCAGCGGAAACTTTTTTACTGATACCATTAAATCTTATTTAAGTTCAACAGGTAAAAACCGAAAGCAGCAAAGAGCTAGTTAAGCAAGGGGGAAAGATTATATGAGTGCAATACCTAAATTAGATGTCGATTTCTTGAAGCCGTTTATCGAAGGAACCATTCACACGCTGAAGATTCAATGTTCTACTGAAGTGACCGTAGCAAAGCCTTACAAAAAAGAACAAGCGAACCCAATGCAAATTGACATCGCTGCAATCATAGGTGTGACAAGCAGTGCATTTAATGGTTCTTTGGCCTTGTGCTTTCCAAAAGAATCATTTCTAAAAGTTATGGAAAATATGCTAGGTGAGCCTTTTACTGAGATAGATTCAGATGTAGAAGACGGGGCTGCAGAGCTATTAAACATTATCTTCGGCCATGCCAAAAAAGTATTAACTGATCAGGGCTATAGCATGGAAAAAGCTATTCCTAGTATTATATCAGGCAATAATATAACCGTACAACACGTATCAGACTCTCCAACAGTTATAGTACCATTTGGTGGTCAAGCTGGAGATTTTCTGGTAGAGATCGCTGTCAATTAAGGAGGAGCTAATGTTTCCAGCAAACACTAAAATTCTTGTCGTAGACGACATGAAGACCATGCGGATGGTTATGAAAAAGACTCTCAAAGCCTTAGGTTTTGAAAATGTCACCGAAGCCGATGACGGTGAGACAGCATGGCCATTAATCCAACAATCAGCTTCATCTGGCGAAGGCTTTCAATTGATTCTATCCGATTGGAACATGCCAAAGGTTCAAGGTATCGAACTTCTTAGACGAGTTCGAAGTGACGACAAGACTAAGAACACAGTCTTTATCATGGTTACTGCAGAATCTGAAAAGGGCCAAGTTAAAGAAGCTGCGCAATTAGGAGTCGATCAATATGTGATCAAGCCTTTTACTCCAGATTCGGTAAAAGAAAAATTAGAGTTTGTCTATAATAAGAAAAATGCCGCTTAAGGTATGCTAAAGCTCAAATTTTAAATAAAAGCAGTGGGAACAGTGTTCTCGACTGCTTTTTTTTATAAAATTGCTATAATATGCCTATGACAAGACAAGCCTTTAAATTTACAATTTTATATTCGCTTAAAAACTTAAGGCGGCATAAGCTCAGAACAACCCTTACTTTATTAATTATCTCCCTTAGTCTTGCTCTAAGTGTCATTACGGGAAGGTATGCCAGCTCGATCCTAGATTTGTGGAAGCGTTCATCGATCGATACTGGCTCAGCGCATGCTCAGGTCCATAAATCGGGTTATTTGCTCCGACAGGAAGGCCTGGACCCCGAGCTATTATTTGATAAATCATCTGCACGATTAGAAACTCTTATCAAAGACGATCCGATGGTCGTTGCAACTAGTAAGAGACTCAAAATTGAGGGCTTGATCACCGCGGATGCAGGGTCAACATATTTTATTGGAACCGCCGTTCAGCCTAAAAACGAGCTTCTTGTATCGCCTAAGCTATTTTATCCCGGTTATGACAGTGGTGCCTTTATAACTGATGACGGTGAAACTGAAGCATGTATTGGACGAGGCCTCGCGAAAATACTGAAATTGGATATTGGTGACGAAGCGACTTTAGTCGCCCAGACTGGTAAAGGATCTACTAACGCTGTTGATATCAAAGTTGTTTGTATTATTGATGTTGCTTTGCCAACTTTTTCTAAGCGTACCGTCTTTTTGAATCTAAACCTGGCTAGAAAACTCGTACGCCTTCCAGATCATTATACGGAGTTAGCTATTCGCCTAAGTGATTCCACTCAGCCCACTAAATGGGTCAAAGAAAAACAAGAGGCCTTTATGAATGACAAAAAATTGGCCGAGTTTTCGGTGGTAGGTTGGCGGTCTATTGACCCACTGATTTCTAAGGTAGAGAATATATGGTTGAGAATATCCCAGATATTGTGTGGACTGTTAGTCCTCTCTTCAGCGCTAACGGTTGTCAATGTTATATCGATGACGGTTAATGAGCGAACTGTAGAAATTGGAACTCTGAGAGCTTTAGGTGCTTCTCCGAAAACCTTGATGAGGGTTTTAAGTGTGGATGGGTTAATTTTGGGCTGTATTTCCGCTTTGATTGGTCTCGCACTTGCCAACACGGTTGTTTATATTATGGGCCGTCACGGGATACCATTTGAGTCCCCTTTTGGCAGCGGAATCGAAACGGTTCATCCCTCCATTAGTCTATCGTGGAATGTTTACGGGTCTATCATTGTAGTAATCGGCTGTGGCTTGTGTTCTATCCCCGCTGCGCTGAAAGCTACTAAGGTACAGCCGGTTATAGCTTTCCGAGATCAAATTTAGAATTTAATATAAGGGTGATTTCTATAACTTTTTTAGCAAACCAACTGTTAGAGAGACTTTACTCCTTAGATTGGAGTATTTACGGTGCTGCTGTGATATTGGTAGTTAATTTCGCGGTTGTTTGTCTATTTAGATTTCTTGTGCCATGCATATTGTTTGAAGTTTTAGAGAAGTTATTCCCAAAATTTTTTGACTCTAAGCGCATCCAAGAGAAAAAAAATTCCTTTGGCCAAAAAAGGCATGAAATTAAATACTCTTTATATAGCTGTATCAGCTATGCAATTATACTGCTGGTTGTAGAGTTTATGTTGCACCGTAGATTAGCCAATATTTATTTTGAAATTAAGTCTATGGAATTCTTAATATATTCAATTTTATGCCTTCCGGTAGTACTGTTATTACATGATTGCTATTTTTTTTGGATTCATAAACTCTTACATACTAAATTCTTTTATAAAAATGTTCATAGGATACATCATGTTTCCAGTAACCCTACCATATGGGCCATGCAGAGTCTGCATCCGGTAGAGAGTTTTATGCAAGGCCTATTTGTACCGTTAGTTCTTTATCTGCTACCTTGGCATCCTGTCGTCTTTTTTGTGTACCTAAATCTATTGACTTACTTTGATGTTGTTGCTCATTCAGGTTTTGAATTTAGAAAATTTAGGTATATTCCTAAATGGATCTCATCGTTTGTGACTTCTGCCTCCTTTCATAATTTTCATCATAGCAATCCGAAATATCATTATGGCCTCCTGACAAGGATTTGGGATAACCTGTTTGAGAGCAGTCACCAGAAGTACGAAGAAATGATCAGCACGCGTTCTTAGCGGAGTATTTTCAAGCTAAATGAACTAGTCAAATTATTGACGATGGCTATTTGTTCAAATATTGACGTCAGGAAATTTGTGCCCTCAATATCGTCAATTTAGCTTTGCTGTTTACCTTGGTTCAATTTTGAACCTTAAGAATATTCTCTTTTAAATCAACATCATCAGCTGGTGTCAAAAAAAATGGCATAGAACCTGCTTTAAGTGGATAGAGAAACTGAAAATGGAAGTTGTTAGATGTTAAAAGGAATTTACACACCGCTGTCGGGTGCAATTGCTCAAGAGAGAGTTCTTGAGGTAGTATCAAATAATCTTGCTAATATGAATACTAATGGGTTCAAAGGTGAAAGCGTTACATTCACTTTGTTAGATCCTGAGCCTAATAAGCATTATAAGACGCCACTACCCCCCGCGAATTACAAGGTGCCATTTGAAAAGGTAGCTCAAGCTAGGCCAAATGAAATGGCTTATGTAGGGGTTGATAGTATAGAGCGCGATCTGCAACAGGGCCCTGTCATCAAAACTGATAACCCGACCGATCTTATGATCGAGGGGAA
>JANQHA010000427.1 GCA_028282865.1 Oligoflexales bacterium | reverse complement strand
GTTTGTCATGCCGTTAGGTATGGAACCGCTAAAGAGTGACACCTTTTCGCCCTTATACATCCTATTAATTTTGGCACCCTTGATCTCTACCTTCGACCCGTCAGCGAAGAAGATAGTTTGTTCGGCTGTGCCACCATTGGACTTGGCCACCATCTTGGAGCCGTCTGTAAATGAGGTCGTCTCAGTAGTTCCAGAAAACAAGGTTGTGTTTTTTTCGACCAAACTCGGAGTAAATAATTTCGACTCCCCTCTTGCGATCGCCATTAACTCACCATCGGCTAAGAGCCTCGAGTACGGCACCTCTCCGGTATAGGAAGCAAAAGCATAACTCCCTCCTATAGTCCACGGATGCTTCCCTTTGATTTGGCCTTTTGCGTATACCCTTGTCGATCTATCGAAATAGAATCCCGGGGCTTTGTCAGGGAGAACAACATTACCAGTGGCGACCACAACGCTGCTACCCTTCATGTACCTCACCTCAACGTCGCCAGCAACGATGGCAATACAGTTCTTCAGCTCGTCTACGCGTAAGTCGCCAATCACAACCACACGACAGTCTTCCAAATCAGAAATCGAAAAGTTTCCGTAGTTTAAAAAATAAAAAGGCTTGCCATCGTGCGGGCGCAGAGACCTGGGTTTACCAAGAAAACCATGCTTAGCAAGGATGTTCTTTTGTGTTTTTCCGACATAGTGTTCTCGTGATTGTTCTGTTTTTCCACCTACAAATGGGTTCAGATGTAAATCTAGGTATGTGGCCCAACCATTCCGCCCTACCCTCGCACCAAACACTCCTTCAAGCTGGAGCAACAGGCGCTCTGTTATACCTTCATCTTTTGCATAGGTTCTTCTCACTTCAGCAATAAGCTGATCGACTTTCGAATCAAAAAGCAGCTTCTGTGACGCTTTCAACTCAGCACTTGCCGGATTCACCGCACTCAATTCCGACGACTGTTCAAAGTGCTTACAACCGAAAGCGAGAAGCATTGACAGGGCTGAGATTGCCTTCATTGAAATCATAATAAGCCCTTTCGAAATAACCCCCTATAAGGGCTCCTGGTATAAGTCTACAAAGCGACCAAGGTTAAATTATACATTCTCCGGGCCGAGTGGGCAAAGTTCCAAAAAGCATATGATCAAAAACGCCAGATGTTCCAAGATTTTTTTTACTATAGAGATTTGGCCTTGGAAAAAATTTTTAATAAAATTATGGGCCGATAAAGATTATTTCCAATGATTTTTAGAAATAATCTTCTTAAAATACCTATATGTTGTAAAAAACAGTGGAGCGCAACTCGATGGAAATATTAAACGACCCCAAGCACTGGAATACAGTTTCAACAGGCTACGCCGATTTTATTCAGCCAATCTTTGAAGGATTCTTCAGCAAGCATATTGACAGGCTTGCGCTGAGACCAGACATGAGGGTTTTGGACTTGGCATGTGGCCCTGGGACCGTATCTCTGCAAATTTTCGATCAGGTCAATCGCATCGACGGACTCGATTTCTCGAAGGACATGATTGATGTGTTAGAGGAATCAATCAAGCAAAGAGACATCAAGAACATCCAACCCCACCTTGGTGATGGCCAAGATTTATCTCGATTTGACGACAACTCATTTGATTTAGTTATTTCATTGTTTGGCTTAATTTTCTTCCCAGATCGTGCCAAAGCTTTAGCAGAGGTCAAACGAGTCCTCAAGCCTGAGGGAAGAGCCTTCATCACAAGCTGGCCGCCCATGGCCGAATCGAGTTTCATGACTACTTTAGGTGATGCGATTCAAAGCACTGGATGTCTGCCAAAAAAGGACGAAAATCCACAACAAGATACCGGGACTCCAGATCCGGAAGTTTTTATGTCGGAGTTTAGAGAGGCAAATTTTTTAAATATCAAAAAAGAATCAGCTAAAATAGAAGTAGCAATAGGCGACGTAGATCTTTTCTGGCAGCAAAACGTCAAAGGCAGCATGCCGATCCTTATGATTAAGGAGGACTTGAGTGAAGAAAAGTGGAAAGAGTTCAATGAAAAAGCACTAGCATATCTAAAGCAGAATCTTTCCATACCTTGTTCGTTGGAATTCCAAGTTTGGATTTGGAGCGTATAACTGAGCCAACGGCTGCTAAATAGTAAGGCTTAACATCTAATTTTAAGAACAACCAAAAAAATAATCTTTTAGCTAATTAAGTTAATGATTTATTTCCAGCCACAGTCATCCTCCAATTTACAAACAAGAAAAAAAAAGTAACGGACGTCTAGTTTTGGTTGCTGTAATTCTGTGTGCGCCATATAGTACTTAGATACCATTACAACTAAAAAGGAGTTTGATTTGAAGGTTTTTCTTTTTTCTGCAATTGCGCTTTTGTCGATCGTTCAGAGCATCCCCACTCAAAGCCTTTATGGCACTACAGACTACGAAGCTAGTGCAGATACTAGCAGTCTACATGTTTCTGAAAAGGGACTCGACTGTCCCGACGATCAAACGTTTATTTTCTCATACGTGTCCAATGTATTAGTAACTGGCACTAGCCAGCAATCGTGTGTTAACAAACTAAGTGATCAACGAAGTGAAAGGCTTATGAACTTCATAGGAAACTGCATACATTTTGGTGGTAATAAGTTTTTTGAAGACGTAGGCCCCGACAGTATTGCTCTTACAGAAGACGGGTGGGAGTGCAGCAACTCAGTTACCTATACTTGTTGCAATTCACCAGAGCCAGCAGCGGTCCAGTGGTAATAAAGAATGTCCCCAACGTATCCTGGCTATTTAATATAGCCAGGAGCTCAAAATTTGACCGACAACAATTAACAAACATAACCCTTCCAAACCAAGCACTTACTAAAGCTCCATAAACCATTAAGTATGGAAACTCCGACGATTCCATAGTTTTCACAATCTTGTACTCACTCTCGAAAGTTTTTATAGTACTTAAATACCACCATCAACAACTAAAGGAGTTAGTTTTGAAGATCTTTGTCATTTTTACTACCGCACTATTTTTAATTTTCCAGAATGTACTTGCAAAAGAAGTTAGAAAACACAATGAGACTTCTAACACCGTCGATCACAGGGCCAGTGGCCAATCTATTGCTGACGAAGGTGATCCATGCCCAACAGGAGAAACATTTGTTTTCAATGAAAATTCTGACCTATCTGAGACAGGTGAGACCTCTGAGGATTGCACTCAAAAACTTCGTAATAAAAGAATCGTTGAATCGCTAAACACGTTGATTGCTTGCAGAGAAAATGGCGGAAATAAACTTCATGAAGGTCTAGAGCCTGACGAGATTACTTTTGGTAACGGTGAATGGCAGTGTAGCAATACCGCAGCCTATGTTTGCTGTATCTCGCCCTCCCCTAGCGCAGCTCAGTGGTAAAAGCCCTAGAAGCCTCTAGCTGCTGCGGCACCTAGGAGCTTCTTATACGGTAAAGCACTGAATATTCTCCTAACAGACGCCTATGTCCAAAAATGGCCAGTTTTATCAAAATACCTGTGATAGAAGATAGGCATGAAGCTGGATTTTAAACATTGCTATAAAGCTGTTAGCACTAGAGATCATCGGTTTGATGGGCTTTTCTTTACGGCGGTTAAAACAACTAACATATATTGTCGGTGTGTTTGTCCTGCAAGAACACCGCATTTTAAGAACGTTACATTTTATTCGACCGCCTCTGCTGCAGAAGATAACGGCTATCGACCCTGTCTTCGCTGTCGACCCGAAACTGCACCCGGGTCACCTATATGGAACGGCACGTCTGCAACTGTATCTAGAGCGATCAGACTGATCCATCAAGGTGCTTATTTTGAGAATGGAGTGAAAAGCCTTTGCGACAGATTGGGCGTTACACAAAGGCACCTAAATAGACTTTTTCGCGAACACATCGGCATTCCGGTAGGAGCGTATAGTAGAACGCACAGAATCCAAACCGCTAAGTCACTATTGAATACCACGACGCTTCCTGTCACTGAGGTGGCAATAGCTTCTGGGTTTAGAAGCCTAAGAAGGTTTAACGATGCCTTTAAAACTACCTATGGAATGCCCCCAAGAGACATAAGGCGCTCCAGGCAAAAAAAAGATATGTCGGTGGTATCGATAAAGCTTGGCTACCGAGATCCTTTCTCCTGGAAGTATTTTCAAAACTACATAAGCGCTAGAGCGGCTAAGCAGGTCGAGTATATAAATTCCGAGTATTACGAACGATCAATATACATGAAAGAAAACTTTTATATTCTAAAAATAAGCCATGACTTCGACCAGAAGCAATTAGTTGTATCTTTTTCTAAGGACCTTATTTCAGATATTTTTTTAATCTGTGAAAAAGTTAGAGATCTTTTTGATCTCAGATGTAATGCGATGCAAATTAGAAGCAAACTAATTGAAGACCCTATGATGAAGTCAATTATTCCTAAAAATTCTCTTCCAAGAGTGCCAGGGAGCTGGGATCATTTCGAACTAGCTGTCCGCACCATTATCGGCCAGCAAATTTCTGTCAAGGCAGCAACCACTGTTATGAGCCGACTATCCGCCAAGTACGGTCATTTACT
>JANQHA010000290.1 GCA_028282865.1 Oligoflexales bacterium | reverse complement strand
CCCTCATCGTATGATAAGAGGTCACCAGCACATCACAATCACCGCTAAACTCACGATTTGATCCGTAATAAACCTGGACTTCTAAATCAGGGCGAAAGCGATCGATCTCAGACTTCCAATTGGTCAGAAGACTGGCTGGTGCAATCACTAGCGTTTGAGAAGTCATCCCAGCAATGGTTTGAATGGTTTTGCCAAGACCCATCTCATCACAAAGCAAGGCTCCCTTACCTTTGGCCTTCAACCCTTCCATCCAACTATAGCCCACCAGCTGGTACCAGCGTAATTCAGCGGTCAAATTAACTGGCTGTGATAGCAGCTCCATATCTTTTGCTGCATCATAGGCACCGGGTGGTACGTTCTCATTCTCTGGAGTTAACTCTTCAATCACATAATCTGGTAGCGACTTAAACCTCTGATTATCTTGCTCCCTATCACCAAATAAGAGTTCCATCTGAGCTTGATACCGATTCAGCCAATCACTAGGAATCGGCGCCCATCCCCCATCGATCAATGGCACCAGAGCTTCATCATTTTGCCAAGCCCGCCAAACCTCTTCGGCCAAAGCCTTTTTCCCGGCAGAACCGTCACAGCTAAACTCAAGGTCTGTCGTCAGATCGGGGTTAGATTTTAAACCAGCAACAAGTTGTGGGTGAAGTAAAAACTTTTCATAGCCCTCTCCTGAAACATCTCCCCTCCAACTACGAAGCTTCTCAGTAAAATGCACACCTTCGATTCCAGAAAAACGATATCGGCGGTCAAATTCCATCGAAAACCTCCGGCCTAAATCATCAACAATAGCACGTTCAGCCGTCTCATTTCTGATCGGTATCTCAGAGCCGTGAGCTCGTAAAACACCATTCTCAATCCAGGCAACTTCAGGATCTCCGTATACTAACCTAGGAGACACAAGCAAATCGTGACCTTCCGGTTCCAACTTCAACTCCAACCTAGGTTTTACCCGAATACTGTCCTTGGTATCGTCAAGCCTGTTGATCACCCGTATTTTCTTTGCTAATCGCGGCATTAATTCGCCGAGTAAATAGGGAACGGAGTTATCATTGAATACCCGGCCATTTTGCATGACATCAAGCTCTTCTGAACTAAATTCAACCCTGTTCAGCGGCTGCAACTGCTCACCACATAACACTAAAGACTTTGAAAGAACCTCGGTGATACGCTCATCTTGGATACCATAAGCACGGATGCAAGACCCTTCATGCTCAACTACCAGACAAGGACCGACAGGCTCAGGACTTACCTTGATCGGCTTTCCGTCAAACTCCACAAGCTCAGATCCGCAAAGTTTTTTTAAAAGCTTTGCTATTTTATTTGAGTCAAAAACACCGCTACGCTGATGCCCCAACAAAACTTCAATCGACATATCTAAGTCAGTAGCAACGACACTGGTGTTATCTCTGATAATACTGGTAAGTGGTCGAAAAATTGGGTCATCAGCCTTACCATCTTCACGGATCAGTCGATCAAAATGGATGCCATCGTTCTTTTTTGTGAATCGATAAAGAACCTGACCCTGGCCAGACTTTTTCACTGGCAAGCTAACACCGCGCTCTCTAGACCGCTTTAACGATATAGTTGCAGCTACCACATGAATGCAGGGATCCTCTACCTCGGGACATGAACAAGTCCAGTCTTCGTCCTCTAGATAAAGGCTAACCTGGGCACTAAACCCGCGCGATCGATCCAGGACCCGCAGGCGAATTTCCCCATCGAGTTCACCATCTCCGATCACGGCATCGCGGCGAGAAAGCTCTACCGCCTTTGACCAGAGTGCTTTGTCACAGCTCTCTCTCACTATTTCAAAGAATTCTTCCACGTTAGATACGTTCCTCTACTTGGTAGTAAGAAATAAAGTAACCTCTTCCCGGTCATGATAAAGATGCTTAGCCCGCAGTTCACTCAAACCTAGCGGCGTACCTAGCGTTTCTATGCGCGTCATCAAACTTTGCAACTCGTCAAACTTCATCTTCATTGGAAGTTTAAGGTTCACGACAGCATATTGAAACCAGCCTTGCTTCAGCCAATCTAACAGCAAACTTACGACTCGGCTTGGTTTCTCTACCATATCGCAGACCAGCCAATCCACTGGACGCTTGGGTCTAAACTTAAAAGCATCTTCTCTGACATGATCCACCATTCCAGTAGCCATAAGAGAATGATCGAGGCTGCCATGATCAACCGCAGTAACAAAGACCCCCCGACGAACCAACTCACCGGTCCAGCCACCTGGAGCTGCGCCTAAATCTACCGCATACATCCCCTCCCCAAACCACTCGGTCTGCTGCTGTTCACTCAAGAAATACAGCAATGCTTCCTCGAGCTTTAACGCTGAACGACTAGGTGCATCGCTGCGCGTCTTAAGCCTGGGAATCCCCATAGGGAAAGCTGATGACTGCTCTGGAAAAGATATTCCAGCGATCCCGCTTTGGTAGCCTAATAAGAAGAAGTGAATCTTAGGCAAGTCCTTACGACTATAAACCCTTTTAAATCCAGCTCTTTTCAAACCGTTTTCGATTGGCTTTTCCAGCTTCTTAGCAAAACGACTCAGGCTTTTGCCCTCATTGGTGTCAGGATACTCAACGACAAATTGATGGTAAAGCAGCTCGCAATCATACTCGCCTAGAATCCGCACCACCTCGCTAACCATCGGGGTCACCCTATCAGACTCCTGCCAGCGGATCGTATCCGAGCCAATGAAAACCTGCCGGCTAAATACCAAATCAGCCGACCGAACCTGGCGAAGCTCGCCAACAGGCCATTCGACCTTCAACCACCCTGCCTGGGGGGTAAGATTGCTAAAAACAGCAGATTCGAAATACCGCTGCCTTAGCTCGCTCGCACAGTCCTTTTCAAAGCCTGGGCGACAGTAAGTTATTAAAAATAAAGATGATTTTAAGTTCATTAAACCTTCATATATTTTGGGTTTCTATCAGAAGCAGGTTGGTATATATAGCACACCGTTAGATAACCTTAGGGAGTTTTTTATGAAACTGTTTTCTCTAGTAATCCTTAGCTTGATTGCTTTTAGTTGCTCATCCTCAGACAAAAAAGTCAAAGAAATCGATACCAGCCTTGAGACTAAAGGAGCGATTGAAGATAAGAAAATTGGCATCAACAGCGACGGGGAAGCTATCATTCAGGAAGAGGTAGCTGCGGACGATGAGCTAAGAAGGGTTCAATGGGCCAACAACCGACTCTATGAAAACTTAGAAAATGACCATCACGAGCTCAATCGCTGCCGAAAGGACCTCGCCGACCCCAGGCTAGCTGGCAGTGGTCAAGTACAACCAATTCCTGAGATCGATTCGATGAAGTCACTCGACAGTATCAAAGAAGATTTTGGTCTTAACGAAGATGGTGACCTTAAGGTTGTGCGTAAGGAGTACTACCTAGATCGGCTTAAAAAAGAACGTAAGTACGGGCGTAGCCTACGCGACACTCAAAAAATTGTTAAAAGACACTTGGAAGAGTGCGAACGAAAGATGGGCTATGCGCGCACCAAACAAGGCTTGCCTGCCCAGCGCTACGCGGCAAAAGGATACTTCGACATGACGGGCACT
>JANQHA010000655.1 GCA_028282865.1 Oligoflexales bacterium | reverse complement strand
GATAAAGAGTTTATCTGTAAGGCTGATGCTCCAGACGAAAGGTGCTGGTGTTTTGATTTGGCCAAGGTCATTCCAGTACCAGATGCTTCGGATGAAGCTGCTTGCCTGTGCCCCAAATGCTTGGAGCTATTGATTATGACTAAGAGTGGTGAATAAGCCCCTTTAAATACGTTTTAAGCAAAGTTAGAGTTGTATTGCTTTTTACGAAAGATGTTATCTATTGATAAAGATACTGTAAAAATTTTCCTCCTCTTCTTGCCAGGTAAATTTCAACCTTGTAAAATTTTAAATCACCCATTTAGTTCATTTCTACTGTACAAGGAGTTAGTATGAAAGCATCATTTTTAGCGTTGTTATCGGCATTAGCATTGGCTTTTGCTGTCTCGACAATCACTGCGAATGCAAATTCGCCCCAGGATCCCCCTACGCCGCCACCACCACCGACCCCAGAGGAGTGGCCGACTTGCCCAGATCAAACTGAGAGCACCGGTAACTCAGGCTCCGGCTATCTTTCGCCCACTAGTGGCACTCATTCACCTAGTGGCACTTTAGCAGAAGCCCAACAAGAGGCTATCGATGACGCCGAAGACCTTGTTAAGGATGAAATATTTGATTTTGGCAATTGCCCAGATGGTAGTTGGCCGGAGGTAAATGTTAATGCAGCAGCTGTTAACTGTACTTTGAGCACTACGGAGTCGGGTAACGATCTATACTTCTGCTTGACCCAAGCTAGCTATAGGTGGGTATGTTGCTCTTACGCCCCAGTGCCTGTAACATTCTAGATAATTTAGTTTAACTAATTGTAAGGGCTCGAATTATACTCGAGCTCTTTTTTAATATCTAAACTCGAGCGAAAGAAGCAGGGTGCTTTTTGGAGCATGGAGTGAAAATTGATTAGAAGCTTTACAATTTGATGTCGAAAGGGTTACTATTTTGCCATCGAATCAAGCGCTTTGGCAAAGCGGTTAGCCGAGCCTTCACTATAAGTAAAATACAGCGAGGGCTCAATTAGTTCAAGTTCCATGAGCGCTGCTGATCCGTCTGGCAACAAAACCAGATCAACTCTAGCATAGAGCAGCGGGCCGGCAATTTTATTAATGACACTCTCTGCGGCTGTTTGTAAACGAGAATCGATATCGACACTCTTAAATGTACCCCCATGCTCTTCTTGAACGCGGAAGTCACCTTTTTTGGGAGTTTTTAGCGTTGCATGACTAAACTCACGGTCAAAGTAAAATAATGAGTATTCGCCAACTGTTGTAATTGAATCGACGAAGGGCTGAGCCATTAGAGGTATCGATTGAAACGTTTTTAGAGCTAGCTCCCAATTTTTAGAATCATCTTTTTTTAAAACTAAGGTGTCGTTGGCATTTGCGCTGACAAGTGGCTTAACAACTATTTTATGACTGCTCAGCTCTTGGAATAAACTAGTGCAGCTAACTCTGTCGAGTTGATCCAACCAAATAGTTGGGACAATTTGCACACCTTGCTGTGAAAGTTCATCTAGATATTTTTTGTTGATGTTCCATTTACAGGTCTGCAAAGGGTTGAGTAAAAGCGTGCCTGAATGATCTATTTCTTCTAGAGTATTGATAAATTGACTTGCATTGTCCTGATAATCCCAAGTCGACCTGATGACTACTGCATCGAATTGACTCCAGTTAGTTGACTTCTTCGTCCAAGGTATTTCGGAGACCTCCCAGTCCAGTTTATTAAGAGGGCCGAAAGTTAGATTATCATAGATAAAGAATCCTTCAGTGTTTTCCATAGTAAGGTAAGCGCACTTTTTTGGCATAATCTACACCCGGTTATTTTGATAAGTAATGGTGCAAGGTAGTTCGTAGCAACGGATGAAATAACCTCTTTTCATTGAAGTAAACTGCGTTGATGATAAGCCTATTTCTTCACAAAGTAAATATCTGTCATGGATAGTTAAAACGATCTTGGTGGGTGTCTGACCTAATAAAAGGCCCCCAAAAAAGGGGGCGTATATTACTTTCCTCTAATTATTATTATCGTATGCATTGGTCTCCATCTGGTCTAACCGTATTTACTGAGACTACAGATCCTACGTGTACCCCAATCGCAGCGGTATTATCATTCATAACTGACCCTACGTTAACACCGACTTTACTATCAGCTAGGCGCGCATTACAATGCAGATTGATCGTTAGGTCTGTTAAGACGTTAACATTAACTTTGATACAGTAGTAACCATTTCGATTTAGGAAATTGTAGTTAACCTTTCCCCCGACATTTACCGCAGCCTTTACTAGCACCAGTTCCGGAGCTTCTGTCTGCTCTCTATCGTCTATAGATGTGCCGAAGCCTCCTATTGAAACTGCAGTTAGAACTCTTGTTGGAATGGTTTGGCCGAATGGTAGCTCGCCCCATTTTTCCATACACTTGTGAAGAGCTGCTAGGTCATCATCGTCATCAATGCCTGGAATATCATAGTCACCTGGATCTTTGGGATTTTCGTTGTTTCCTCCAGAACCGTTGTTTCCATTGTTCCCATTGTTGTTTCCATCTCCGTTATCGCCGCTGTCTCCATTGTCAAAACAATCGTCGGAGTCAATGTCGTCACAGTCTTTCTCTCCGTCCATGGTATTTCTGCCGTTAGGGTCAAATTCTGGACTATCTCCGCTGTTCTCTAGGTCGTTAAAAGCTGGTGCCTGGCCGCATGCTGCTAGTGCCAGTAATAAGACCATTGACAGCCCAATGGATAAACTATTTTTCATGGCAACTTCCTCCAAATGTGCCTTAATCAGGGTTGAGATATGTTTCAAAGCCCAATCTCAACTACGATAGGGTCCTCGGAGTTGGGCGAAATTGACTTTAGTACTTGACAAAAAAATACATAAAAATCAGTAATTTCAATATGTTACATAGTTTGGGAATCAAGCTTTTTTGAACTAGGCTCTTAGTTATATAGATGCACCAAATGATTTCCGATCTGCTTAGTTCATGGTAGAACGGTATCTTACAATTTGTCAGCCAGCGATAATAGGAGAACAAATAGCTGCCATGATTTCGATTGACTCGAGTTACAACCCTAAAAAATACGAAAAAAAATGGTGGGATTTTTGGGAGCAGAATAACTTTTTTGATACCGCTGCTAGCAATAAAGCACCTTATACGATCCTTATGCCGCCACCGAATGTGACCTCTCATTTACATATGGGGCACGGAACGACCTATACGTTTCAAGATTTGCTCATACGCTGGAAGCGAATGCAAGGTTATACGGCCTGCTGGCTTCCAGGAACTGACCATGCGGGAATTGCCACCCAAATGATGGTAGAGAAAGACCTCGAAAAAACAGAGGGGAAAACTCGGAAAGATATTGGCCGTGAGGCTTTTTTTGCAAGGTGTCAAAAGTGGCGCGATGTTCACGGGGGGAAAATATATCAGCAGTTTCAAGATATAGGGTTTTCAGCAGATTGGAAGCGCAGTGCCTACACCATGGATGAAGATTTATCGGCTGCAGTTCGTTACGTGTTTGTCACGCTTTTTAAAGAAGGTTTGATTTATCGTGGTGAGCGGCTAGTCAACTGGGATACGGTTCTAAAAACAGCCGTGTCTGATGATGAACTGTATAGTGAGGAGATGAATGGACACCTGTGGCATTTGCGTTACCCTGTCGAAGGAAGCGATGAGCAAATTGTTATTGCGACCACGCGTCCAGAGACTATGCTTGGTGACACAGCGGTTGCTGTTCATCCCGATGATGATCGTTACAAGCATTTAGTAGGCAGAAATATTAGGTTACCAATTTGTGACCGGTTGATACCGATCATTGCAGACGACTATGTTAAGAGCGATTTCGGTAGTGGAGCTGTTAAAATCACTCCGGCGCATGATCCCAATGATTTTGAGATTGGCAAGCGTCATAAGTTGCCTTTTGTTGAGATATTTGATGATGCTGCTGCGATTACCGAAGTGGCACCGGAAGCATTCCGTGGCCTCGATCGCTTTGTTGCGAGAAAAAAGGTTATAAAAACATTTAAAGAGTTGGGTCTTTTTGAAAAAGAAGAGCACTACAAACACTCAGTTCCTCATTCGGACCGCAGTAAGTCGATCGTCGAGCCTAAACTATCTAAGCAATGGTATGTACGGATGAAGCCGCTGGCAGAACCAGCTGCCGCTGCCGCTAGAAATGGAGAATTGAACTTCTTCCCGAAGTCCTGGAGCAAGACTTACTTGTACTGGTTAGATAATATCCAAGATTGGTGCATATCAAGGCAACTTTGGTGGGGGCACCAAATCCCTATATGGTATTGTGACAGCTGTGATCACCTTCAAACTGGAGTTGAAGATCCTACTCAATGTGATCAGTGCGGTAGTGATAAATTAACTCAAGATCCTGATGTGCTAGACACTTGGTTTAGTAGTTGGCTTTGGCCGCTGAGTCCATTTGGTTGGCCCGATGAAAAAAAACAACAGGAAAAAGACCTGAATTATTTTTATCCGTCTAATGTATTAATTACGGCTCCAGAAATTATATTTTTATGGGTCGCTAGAATGGTTATGGCGGGCCTTAAATTTAAAGGCGAGGTCCCTTTTAAAGATATCTATTTTACTGCGGTGGTTACTGATAAACAGGGTAAGAAGTTTTCTAAGACGCTCGGCAACGGAATTGACCCGCTAGAGATTATTGACAAGCACGGGGCTGATGCGACCCGTTTTACTGGTGTTAGCATGGCGCCACTTGGCGGTCGGGTTATGATGGATAAGAGCGACTTCGACCATGGTGCCCGTTTTGTTAATAAGCTGTGGAATGCCTCTCGGTTTCTTTTTAATTACCTTGATAGCGATACAAAGCTAAAACCCATTTCAGAGGTAGACTTAGATTTGCCCTCACAGTGGCTGTTGACTGGGTTGTCTGATACCGCTAAGCGAGTCAATGAAAGTTTCTCAAATTATCATTTGAATGATGCTGTTGACCGTATTTATCACTTTATTTGGGGGCAGTTTTGTGACTGGGGGCTAGAGTGCGCTAAACAGTCTCTTCAAAGTAGTGATGAGCAAAAGAGGTCTGAAGTACTTTCCGTCTTAGTTTATGCTCTTGACGGTGCCTTGCGACTGGCTCACCCGATTATGCCGTTTGTTACAGAGGAGTTGTGGCAAAAGCTTCCTCATCACCCCGATTGGGATCGCCCTAAAAGTATTGTTGTTGCTGGGTTTCCCGACGAATCCAAACTTGCTAGCTATGCAAAATCTTCCAGCCAGTGGCAGGCAGTTTTGCAGATGATCACTTCGGTAAGGTCGGTCCGTCAGCAGGTCGGGATATCTCCTAAGATAGAGTTGGATTGCCTTATTAAAGCTTCTGATGAATTGGTTGCCGTGGTCGATGGAAACCAGGAGTACATCAAAAAACTAGCAAATATTAAATCCATTTCTATTAGCTCTAGTCAGTCGAGACCGGAGCATTCATTGGCTGCTATTGGCAAGGGTTTTGAATGCTATCTTCCGGTAGCGGGTTTAGTAGATTTTACCAAGGAGCGTGGACGTATAGAGGGCGAGATTAAACGGATCACTAAGATTGTTGATGGCATATCAAACAAACTTAAGAATAAGAATTTCGTTGAGCGTGCACCTGAGAACGTCGTTTTACAAACCAAAGAGCAGTTAGAGAATATGAGCGGTCAATTGCAGAGCTTAAAAGAGAACCTGGCTGCCATCGGGTGATTTTGGATAGTGCTTATGACTTCACGGTCTCATTCTGTAGCGGTTAATGATTGAGTTAGAAGCGGATTTCTTGATTACAATAAGAAAAGAGGTCTCATCATAAGACCTCTTTTCAATTTCACCCCTAGTGGATTAGTTCATCTGAGATTGTATGCCCAGAGATTCTAGAGCTACTATTAACTTCGCACCATTTTCTCGGTCATAGTTAGTTTTGGGCTTGATGTGAAAAGACGCCCAGCATCCCCGTTGGTCGTAGACCTCTTCAAGCTCACCAGTGAAACCTTCTTTCCAGTTGTAACCTCGTTTCACTCTTAGGTCGCTGGAAGGTCCCTTAGGAGGCATCATTTGGCAAACTAGATCGCTAGTTGTTTTTTGTAATTTTGCACTACTCAATCTTTTTGTTAGAGTAAGTAATTTGTGGTATAGCTTCTCATGCAGCTCCACTTCAAAAGACTCGGTACGTACTTCGCTAGTGTGAAAAGGGTCGGAGTTGATATATTCGTACTTTTCAATGACTAACTTGCCTGCATCGTCTAAGTTCACCACAGTGTAACCTGCTGTGTTTTGTAAGATTGGTAGCTGAGCTATAGTTGCTGCTATAGAAGCCGAGGTAAACCCTAAGGTTGCGATCAGTGTGATGAAAATGTTTCTCATGTTTAGTCTCCTAAAAAGTAGTTATAAGATTCGTAACAGGGCTTTTATAACCAGGTAGGGTTAGAATTTAAAATTATTAGTTATGATAAATACCCAGAAAAAATACTAATGACCTATATAAGGGGGTATGGGGTTAATTGCTTTGGATTTTTAGGGGATTGAAGGCTTAGCTGCCACCAACCCACATCCCACCATTTGGCGTGTTTATAGCCAATATTTTTATAGACCCCAATCTGTGAGAAGCCCAAAGACTCATGTAAGCCAATACTCCCGGGGTTGGGCAACGTAATGCCTGCAAAGACATTTACAGCTCCCTGTTTTATCAAAAGTTCAAAAAGCTCAGTATACAAAGCGGTTCCTATACCTTGCCTACGAAACTTTACATCAATATAAACGGTCGCTTCGACTGACCAATTATACGCGCATCTGGAGCGGTGTGGCCCAGCATAAGCATATCCGGCGATCCTCCCGCCTATCTCATAGACGAGCCAGGGAAACTTAAGCAGCGTATCTATTACCCTATCTTCAAACTCCGTGGTAGATGGGATAGTAGTTTCGAAAGAAACGGCGGTGTCTTCTATGAAAGGTCTATAGATATTTAACAAATTTTCTGCGTCTGTTGGAAGAGCATCTCTTATCAGTGGTTCATCCATATTCACTGTCCTAGTTTTCGATCCACTCCTAGGCTATTCAAAAACAGGATGATTAGCAACCTCGTGGTAAATGAGGCTTACGGGTGAGTATTAGAAGGGTATAGCATATGCCATACCCTTGTTTTTTAAAACCTTAGAATGGTCTTGGTGCTGGGATTGGCGTCTCGCAGCATCTAAATGCATATGTAGCGGATGATAAACAAGTAAATACTCCGTAACCTGGCCTAACGATT
>JANQHA010000629.1 GCA_028282865.1 Oligoflexales bacterium | reverse complement strand
GAAAGGGAGTGAAATATGAGTTCAGATATTCAAGATCGGATTAAATCTGAGGTGACCGGGTCGCCGGTGGTTTTGTTTATGAAAGGCACGAAAGAATCCCCCCAATGCGGCTTTTCGGCACAAGTCACTCAAGTATTAGGTGCATATGGTGTTGCCTTTAAGGATATTGATGTGCTCGCAGACTGGGACATTCGCGAAGGAATTAAAGAGTTTTCTAATTGGCCGACGATTCCGCAACTGTATGTGAACGGTGAGTTTATTGGTGGTTGCGACATTACGATGGAACTTCACCGAAAAGGCAATTTAGAAGAAATTTTAGATCGCGCAAAAGGATAATGCTTTATGAGTTCAACACCGGTCGAAGCAAAATATTACACTAAATCGGTTCATGCGGGCATGAGTCCGGACCCCGTGGCAGGAGCGGTGACCCCACCGATATACCAAACTTCCACTTATGCTCAGCAAAGCCCTGGAGTTCACAAGGGGTGGGACTATACTCGCGCTGGAAATCCGACTAGAGACGCCCTCGAGATTGGGCTGGCTGAGATAGAGGGCGCGCGTTATGGGTTGTCCTTTTCCTCAGGTCTTGCAGCAGAGCAAGCCGTGATGCAGGTACTGCTTGCTCCTGGTGACGAGGTGTTGGTTTGTGACGACGTTTATGGTGGAACTGGTCGGCTGTTTAGAAATTATTTTGAAAAATACGGGATTAAGTTTCACTTTATCGACATGAATGATGATGAAGAAATTTCTGCCAAGCTCAGTTCTAAGGTAAAGGTTATTTGGGTAGAGACCCCTACCAACCCGACTCTCAAAGTTATCGATATTGAAAAAATGCTATCTTATGCGAAGAAGGTTCAAGCAAAATTAGTAGTTGATAACACTTTTGCATCCCCGGTTTTCCAACACCCGCTTAGCATAGGAGCTGATTTAGTTTTGCATTCAAGCACTAAGTATATTGGCGGACACTCTGATGTTATTGGTGGTGCTGTTATGACTAATAGTCAGGAATTATACGACTTGGTCAAAAGGTCGCAGTTTGAAGCGGGGAGTATCCCGAGTCCAATGGAGTGTTTTTTATTGCACCGTAGCCTAAAAACTCTAGCGGTCAGAATGAATCAACATCATCAAAATTCGGTTGCGGTCGCGGAGTTTTTATCTTCTGCTCCCAAGGTGAGTAAGGTGTACTTTCCCGGCCTTGATCACCATCCAAATCACGATGTTGCCTTGCGGCAAATGTCGGGTTTCTCTGGTATGGTTAGCTTCGATATTGACGGTAGTTACGAGGACGTTTTGAAGTTTCTATCTCGATTAGAGGTTTTTCTTCTTGCCGAAAGCCTCGGTGGAGTTGAATCGCTTATAAATCATCCTGAAAGAATGACACATGCTTCCGTTCCCGAAGCCTTAAGAAAGCAGCTAGGAATTGGCCCTACATTGCTGAGGTTGTCTTGTGGTATTGAGGCTTCAAGTGATCTTGTCGATGATTTGAAGCATGCATTAGACTTTTAATGATCTTTTTGAGGCTATATCGATCGTGTTTGAAGCCCTTAGTAAGGTTGCCTGTCAAAATGAGGCGGAGAAATTAGTACAACTTGGAGTATTTTTGTAAGAATGCAGCATGAATTTTCAAAAACGATCGTTTTATATTAATAACTTACAAAACCTAGACGCTTTGATAAGATAAAATCAGATTTTGGAGCGTTAGTGTCGGAAAAGAGAAATAAAAAAACTGTTGGCGATAAGAAGCGCAACTACGGACGTTCAAAAAGATCAGCCTCGAAAGACCGCAAAAAGAGCGAGCCATTGCTACCCAAGGCTTCTCGAGAAATGCTCGGTAAGCTCGATCTAAATTTTGATGAATCTACCTACATTGTTTTTGATATTGAAACCACTGGCGGAAATCCAGAGAAGAACGGTATCACCGAGATATGTGCTCTGAAGGTTCATAAGGGCGAAGTTGTTCAGAAGTTTTATACATTAGTTAACCCTGAGCGTTCTATTCCTCCTATAGTTAGGCGGATGACTAATATCACTAATCAGATGGTACGTAACGCCCCTAAGATAGATGAGGTTATGCCTGAGTTTGTTCAGTTTATCGAAGAGGGTGTCTTGGTCAGCCATAATACTATCGGCGATATGAAGTTTCTGCGTTTTTACTCTGAAAAGGTTCTCGGTAGAGCTATTTCAAATTTCTTTTTATGCACGCATTTACTAGTTGAAAAACTTGTAAAGGAGGCACCGAATAAATCTCTCAAAGGTTTAGCTGAGTTTTTAAAGATCAGTGTCGAGGGAGAGCTTCATAGAGCAGACTCTGATGCTTTAGTTACTTTACGGTTATTTGATATTTTAGTGGGTCGGTTAAAAAGGCACGGTTTTGATAAGGTCATAGATGCGATTCGGTTTCAAGGTGATTTTGAATCGGGTTGTCGGTTAGGCTGGGCGGTCGATAAAAATGATTTAAAGTCTATTCCCGAAAAACCTGGAGTGTTTTTTTTACGTGATCATCGCAAGAAAGTTGTCCTAGTATCTAGTGCTACAAATCTAAAACGAGATATAAGTAAACTAAAAAAGTATAATCAACTACCTCGGGCCATGCTTCGAATCGTTTTGTCTAGTTATAGTTTAAATTATACCGAGTGCGATACGATACTTTCAGCGCTAATACGTGAAACTAAAGAGGTTTCAAAGAGGTCTATATACGACCCTGGTAACTGGCATCAGAGAAATATATTTTGCTTACAGTTTATTCTTAAAGGAAGTTCGGTTCACACCGAAATTGGCCCGTTAAAGGTGGGGGCGATTGCTGCCTTTGGCCCTATCGGTGATCGCAAAGGGGCTAAAATCGTATTAGATAAATTTCTAAATAAGTGTGGAGAAAGCTCGGGCATCAAGCAAAAGGGTTTTGACCCAGGGTTTCTACCGGAAGCAGCTGCTTTTTTTTCTGCACAGATATCAAACTATAAGATTTCTTTTAGCTTAAGTGGGTTTATTTCGCGAATTTTCTCTCCAAAATTCAGAGATCAGCTGCAAAAACGACAGAATTTAGTCTCGAAGCTTAAGAAAGTCGAAATGCCCTACTCTTGGTCTTCTGTTAGAGATGTAAATGGCACTGCTTTTATTCGTGACGGGTCGGGTCGTTTGGTCGTTAGAAAAGTGGTTAGAAGTAAACTTTTGGCTTGGCGCCGCTGGGAGTCTATTGAGGGAGATCACTTTGAGATCACAAGCCAATTGATAGATAAATATCGTTTCATACGACCAGTTAAGGCTCCGAGGATGATCTATCATCCACTTACTAAGTCTTCGGCAATAGAGTTGAACCGTTTGCTTTGGTGGGTTTATTCCAGCGCAAATAAAAGAGATGGTGGCTTTGTTTTCTCTGAGCAAGGTGTTTCTGCTGATTAGGTGCCGGTACCCTTATAATGGGAGCCGAGTAATTCGTTAAAGTTTGGGCACTGGTTAATGGGATCGTGCTACTAGCTTTTCAGTTATCTAGCTCCAAAATATCTTCTTCACCATACCATTTTGCTATTCCTACTGGGCGTGAAACTCCAGCAGCTGATAAATATAACTTCTTTATAAATGATCTAGCACGATGGATTTTTGTAAGGGTTTTAGTATCTTTATATGCGGGAAATATCATAAAACTACCGGTGTCGCGTGATACGTATAATTCAGCTTCTTTGATTTTGTCACCATCGCCCCTCCACTCAAGTACTATAGCCAGAATCACGCCGGATTGACCCGTAAAAATTTTATCCTCCGAATGTTTAATATGAGAAAAGTCGAGTCGAAGTTTCTTAGCACCTAAAATAAGTCGAATTGGTGAAGTGAGACTAAAAGATGAAGGGTCATACTCGAGCGCAAAATCATTTATATTTTCTTGCGACCGCAAAGTCCCAGGACGTATTAGGTAGTTTCTGTTATAGGGGTTCAAGGTGATTAAAAATTTTAAGCCATTAGAAAGAAAGTGGGCGTATGAATTCTGATAGATGTCGTAAGATGGTATAGAACTGTGTAAGTCTGCGATCTTATGAAATAACAGCTTGTTAGGCTGGTCATAAAACTCTCCCTCTAGTTTGACAATAGCTTCCACCTGCTCTGGGGTAAAAACAGTTCTGCACCCTGACTTGGCTTTTAATGAATGCATATCAACCGCATGAACTTGTGTCGCCGCAGTCATAAAACTAACGACGATAGTCAGTATACTGCAAACTTTCATAAGAACCTCAGTTTAAAGAAATGAAACTACTATCTCGTACCGCTTATAGTACTTACGGATAGCACAATATGATGGTCGGAGGGTTATACCTGAAAACCGTTAGAGGTTCAAAAGGTAAATAGTCTAATATATTAAACGCTTTATCTTGTGATGTCGGCAAGAGTGGGGGTAAAAATCTATATGTTTGAGGTAAAACCCGGTGCTCTAAATGACCACCGGGTAGGTCGTTTAAGATCCGAAATAATTGTCTAACCCTTTTTGATCTGGACTCATAGTTTTAGCGCCTTTTTGCCAGTTTGCCGGACAAACCTCTCCGTGCTCTTCATGGAATCTTAGCGCTTCGATAAGTCGTAAAAACTCATCAATATTTCTCCCTAACGGGAGGTCATTGACGGTTTGATGGCGTACCACACCTTTCTCATCAATTAGAAACGCTCCGCGAAGTGCGATACCCGCGTCTGGGATTAGCACATCATAATCACGGGCGATAGTTTTGTTAATATCAGCTACTAAAGGGTATTTAATACCTTCAATACCGCCTTTGGCTTTTGGAGTTTTAAGCCAAGCCAGATGAGAAAACTGGCTGTCGATAGAGCAGCCTATGACCTCAGTATTTAACTTTTTAAAGGCATCCGCTTTCTCCTGGAATGCGTGTAATTCTGTTGGACAAACGAAAGTAAAATCTAGCGGATAGAAAAATAGTAATACATTTTTACCCCGGTGACTGCTCAGGGTGAAGTTCTCTTTAAAATCTCCTCCGACTACTGCGGTAGCAGAAAAATCTGGTGCTTCTTTTCCTACAAGTACTGCCATATTATAATTCCTCCCAAATATGGTTTTAGCAGACTTACAAAATCATACCTTGAAGAGCGTGTCAAACCTATTGAGCACGGCTTTTTTGCTCCTTTCTAGTACTATTTAACTATAGCTTGGACAGGTCGTATCTTACTGATTTTTATATGGGTTGCTGGTATAATCCATAAGGTTTGTCTTTTGCCTTAGTAGGAGGTGGTATTTTGAGCGACGTCCAAAAACGTAAGCATATCAGGTTTAAGCCCGATAAAATGGCCTATGCTTCTGTCGACTTTTCTTCGGGAAGCAAAGATAGCTTCGACCCGGAAACTGTAGCGATTATAGTAGAAGAAGCTCCGATGGGTGGTTGCGGCCTAGTGGTTTGTACTCAAAAAGAGGTTAAGGTCGACGACTCTTACATATTTAAAGTTGGAGAATTGAGTCCTCTTCTTGGCACTGTGAGGTGGGTCAAAAAACTTGACGAGGAAATTTATAAAATTGGCATCGAGTTTTTAGAGTGATTTCGAAAATCTGTTTTAAGCTTCTCGCACTTTGAATACCAACTCCTTGTGGGCTGCACGATATCTGCTACGCTAGATATGACGGCAAGTGACTGAAGTAAATTAGGCTGGTTTTTTGCAATAACGTCATTTAAGTATCTGATGTAATGTTCGTTGAATATATTGCTTGTGTAGCTTTCATAGTCGCAGATTTTTTCAATATTCTTCATGATTCTTTGATATGCAATATCTGATAGTTGGTCGTAGTTGAAATCTCTATTTGGCCTATTATTTCTTTTTCTGCCTCTATCTAATCCCCACGCGTCTTGCCCGGCTCTCCAATTGTCTAAAGAAGCATCCGGCAACTGAAGGTTCTTATATTTATCATAGCTAGGGCTGCGAGTTAGAATTTTATCTGACCAGTTTAGTTCGTCATACTCTATGAAGTTCATTTCTGGGTTTATATGATCCAGGATATCAAACATTACGGCTTGATCGTAAAATAGGTTTTTCTCAATTAAAGAGGCGGCCTTGTACAGGTTGGGTGAAGCAATAGCAGCCCAGTTTAGTTCTCCGAAGTAGCGAGATTTGTCGAGCGACCCAGCATGATAGCGGATGATATGGTAGTGCCCGTATGATTCTAATCGGTCACCGAAATGTTCTCCTGGTAGTGATTTAAGTGTTGCCCGAAATTCTTCTAGGGCGTCGTCAAAAAGTGATTTATTGACCTCTTCAAAATTAAAATAATATTTAAAAAGTTCTTTCGATTGGACCTCGAAGTTCTCAGATTTAGATATCTTTCGGTCGTAGAATGGTTTTGACCAAGCTTTAAATAGCTCTCCTCCACACCCATTCAACTGCATGATCTTATTAGCCCCCTTCGACATATATGCTGCAAAGCCTATCCGATAATATCTGTTTGAATTGAAGTGTTGCCAGATGTCGAAGCCTTGCTCTATTGTTATGGGAAACTGTTCCGAGTCGAACCGGTCCAGCCAAGGGATTTTATAGTGAGCGGCGATATTATTAGCGATTCTTAAGTCGTCTGGACATTTTGAATTCTCAATTGTTCGTAGCTGAAAGTTATCCTTTAACTCTGAATTCATTACTGATGCGAGCGTAAGCCTGGAGTCTTTACCGCCGCTTAAATCACAAATGAAGTCTTCGAACCTTCTTGATTTGCTTATCGCAGTTAAACTATCTTGAACGGCGTTGGTACCTAGATGAATTTGGTGTTCGTATTGCCCTTTATCGGGGTTATGCTCATTTCGGTGCAAGGGTTTTAATGCGAATCTTGGTCCCTCAGAATCAATAATAATCATCTGATCCATTGGTAATACATTGATTTCGTTGCAGAATGTACTGTGTCCATTTAACTGACGCGAGAACAGATTAAATTGGTAAAGATAGGAAATAATATTTTTATTATTGAAAGTTAACTTAGCTTTTTTGTTTTTTAGAAACTCGACCAGATAGTTAAACCTATTGCTGGCTACAAAAGTTAGTTGGTCAGGCGATTGGGATGGGACTCTATCAAAATAGTAGTAGACTGTCTTAAAGCCAAAAAAATCAGATGTAACTACTTCGAGCTGCCTGTTGAGAGATGTTAAAATACAGCAGAACTGTCCTTGAGAAGTAAGAAGTTCTAATACCTTATTCCTATTAAGCGGGGGAAGGTCTTTACCTTCATTTCCGCAAACAAGGCTACCTCCGATGACCGCAGCTCCATTAAAAGAGCGTATTTCAAACTCTTCTTGTGATTTAAAAGGGGATTCATCTAACTGTGGTTGACGGCTATTAACGAATCCCGTGGCAGAGTATAAAAAGTCTGTTAGAAACGGGTCGTCAAATTTTTCTTGTAAGTCCAAAGTCATCGATGCCTTAAAATAAAAAATAACTCCATGCTTTTATATATTACTCTTCGTCCATAAAAGGGTAGCGGTAGTCAGTGATTGGAATAAAATTTTCCTTGATAGTACGGTGAGAAGTCCACCTTATTAAGTTGTAAATACTTCCTGCTTTATCGTTTGTTCCAGAACCGCGACTGCCACCGAAAGGCTGCTGACCCACGACAGCCCCAGTTGGCTTGTCATTTATATAAAAATTACCAGCGGCATTTTCGAGCTTATGACTAAGCTTGTTTATAACGTGCCGGTCTTTAGCAAATATCGCTCCTGTTAAGCTGTATTTGGTTGATTTATCGACTAACTCTAAGGTTTCGTCGACTTTATTATCATCGTAGACATAGACCGTCAGAATTGGTCCAAAAATTTCTTCGACCATTGATTTGTAAGTAGGGGACGATGCCTTGATAACCGTCGGTTCAACAAAATATCCTTTTTGATCGTCATACCCCCCTCCAACAATGACTTCGGCATCGGAGGCTTTTTTTGCATGCTCAATATAGCTAGAAATTTTGTCAAAAGATCTTTTGTCGATCACTGCTGACATAAAATTAGTGAAGTTTTCTGGATCGCCAATATCAATGTCTGAGCATAGACTTATAAGTCTACCTTTGAGTTCAGGCCAAAGGCTTTTAGGTATATACGCCCGCGAAGCTGCTGAGCATTTCTGTCCTTGGTATTCAAAAGCCCCGCGAATTAGTGCGACTGACAGATCTTCAATCTCGGCAGATGGGTGTGCGAATACAAAGTCCTTGCCGCCGGTCTCCCCGACAATCCTAGGGTAGTTTTTGTATTTATCAATGTTGCTGCCGACCGTCTTCCACAGGTAGTTGAACGTTTCAGTCGATCCTGTGAAATGAACACCAGATAGATCAGGGTGCGAAAGCACTTTTTCACCAATCATTTGAGGGTCGCCAGGAATAAAGTTTATGACCCCTGCTGGTAGGCCGGCTTCTTCAAGCAGCTTCATCCCCATATATGACGCGTAGGTTGAGGTAGGAGCTGGTTTCCATACGACCGTGCAACCCATAAGTGCCGGTGCGCAGCAAAGGTTAATTGCAATTGAGGTAAAATTGAAAGGTGAAATAGCAAAGACAAACCCTTCAAGTCCTCTGGCGGTAGACTTGTTCCAAATACCAGGAGCTGAATTAGGTTGTTGACTATATATTTGCTCGGCAAATTTAACGTTGAACCTAAAGAAGTCAATGAGCTCACATGCCGCGTCTATCTCAGCCTGGTGAATTGTTTTACTTTGGCCCAGCATAGTCGCAGCATTGATGATAGGCCTATATTTAGTCGCTAATAGCTCGGCAGCTTTAAGAAAGACGGATGCGCGGTCTTGCCACGGCAGTGCCGCCCACTCTTTACGAGCATCCAAGGCACTCTGGATAGCCATATCTACCTCGGCTGGAGTAGCGTGGGTCACTGTCGCAAGAACTAGCTCGTGATTGTGTGGTGAGGTAATGGTACTAGTTTCGCCTCCACGCCCTTGATAGTTACCAATAATTGATGAAATCTCGTCGATGCTTGATTTCTGAGCCTTTAACTCGTTTTTGAGTTCGATTTTCTCCGGACTACCGGCTTGGTAACTTTTTACTGGTTCATTGTAAGGAATTGGGGTGGTGAAGTTTGCATTACTCATGACTGGCTCCTTCAGCTCGGAGGTGAAAACTCAAAATAGTGGTTATTTGTATCACCTATTTGTGAAGTGGACAATATGGTGTCGACCATAGGCTGACCAGGACTTTTCACAGGCGCGGCCAATGAAAAAGAGCACTACAAGAACCGCGCATAAAAGCCCGATCAGTTGATATGATATCGCCTAGAGTTCCTTTACAAATGCTTATGATAATATATCATTTTTAAAAATAATTTATCAAAGTTAAAAATCATGTTTTTTGCCGATCTGGGCGAATGGATAAAAACCGAGTATCATAGATGGAATAGGTTGTAATTTGCTAAATTAGGAGCTGCCGATCATGTCAGATAAACAAGTCGTTGACCCTAGAAGGTTTCGAAACCTGCTGCTTAAACCATTGCTTCAGGTCAAAATTGGGTTGTACTCGATTCTGCTGTCTTCAGTGTTTGTTATTACCTTTTGCTCAGTTCTTCTTGTGAGTTTTCACCGACTATTTGAGCTGATTCTAGATCTTACAGACCTGCGTCAAGAAGTCGTCGATGTCATTCAAAACGGGCTTCTTGGGATTGCGGGTTGGCTGATGTTGATCGTAGTGGTCTATTTCTTTGCCAGTGTTTTGCTTTCTGTAGTTTTTACTCATAGGTTGATTGGGCCAACCATCGCTTTTCGCCGCCATATCCGAGAGCTGGCATCAGGCAACTATGACTCGAAAGTTAATTTGAGAAAATACGATGCATTTATCGAGGTGGCTGATGAGCTCAATAATCTCGCTGATGAGCTAAAGAAAACCAAGCAAGGCTGACAGTTTGGATAAAAAGCATTTAGATTTGAAAAACTGTATTGAGACCGACTGGTTTGTTGGTGCAATTCACTTTGATGGCTTAGTAAAAGATTCGCTTAAGTTTGTTATAGATCAGCTAGAAAAAAAGCAAAACTTTGTCGCGCAGCTTCAAAGAAAGCTGTGTTCTGGAGGCCGAGATTCAGATCGGCTGACTCATATGGGGCGCGAAGTCAAAGAGCTAGAGAATACTCTTAGATTTCGGTTAGGTATTCTTCAGCCTGAAAGACCTGCATCATGGTTTCGAACTATTCAGAGAAAGGACTTCGGTCCATTCCGATCACCTATGCTGGTAGCTCCAGTTTTTGGAGACTATAAATTAGAACAGGTGAAAAAGGTTCAAGCGGATATTAAGCTGGCGTGGGGCAACTGCCAAACGAGCCTTTTGCCATTTGATGGAACGCGAGGTAGTTTATGGCATATTTTGCTTGCTAAACGAGAAGAGTTAAGCCGTTTGACCGCCTTTGAGCACCCGTTTGATGGCTTAAAACTAGAGAACTTACCGGAAGAGCTTCCGAGTGATTTTGAAAGTCGATCATTACGTGCGTTTTTAATCAATGTTCGCAATGAGTATTTGTCGATTGTAGACAGACTGCAACTCTGCTACGACCAGTTATGGAGCGCTAGCGAAAGGCTTTGGCGTTACCAAGAGACGCTGATTCGGCAGAGTGATAGCGATCGTTCTCGTAAACAACGAACAAGTCGTCAGCAGCAGGGTACCAACGGAGCACAAAGAAAGCCCTTCAGCCGCGAGCTTGGCACTGCATACGCGGATATATTGGCTATGCGTTATATGGGGTTTGATGAAAAGCCCGATGATGAAGGGCTAAAAAAGCGCTACCGCGAGATGGCAAAGAAGTACCACCCTGACCGCGAGGGTGGTAGTGAAGAAAGGTTTAAAAAGCTAACGGAGGCTTACCGGCGGTTGTCAGCTAAAAGAGCTGGCAAACCGATTTAATTGGCGGTGAGATCTTTGCACGTCATTTCCAACCGCGAATAATACTAACTACATTGCCTTTTCTAAATTTGATGCCAAAGTGCTCATAAAGGTGTCTGTATCCATGAAACTACCAGCTGGTGGCGGGTTACCATGAATACATACGGCAAGATCCTTAGTCATAGAGCCAGACTCAATGGTATCGATACATACCTTTTCAAGCGTCTCAGCAAATTGGGTTACTTCGGGGGTATCGTCAAGTTTTCCCCGGTGTGCGATCCCCTGAGTCCACGCAAAAATACTAGCGATAGGGTTAGTCGATGTTTTATTACCTTTTTGGTGCTCACGGTAATGTCTGGTAACGGTTCCATGTGCGGCCTCGGTTTCAATGGTTCTGCCGTTTGGAGTCATCAGTACCGAAGTCATAAGACCTAGACTGCCAAAACCCTGAGCTACCGTATCTGATTGGACGTCGCCGTCGTAATTCTTACATGCCCAAACGATTCCGCCTTCCCACTTAAGCACTTGGGCTACCATGTCGTCTATCAGCCTATGCTCATAGGTCAAGCCTTCGCTTTCAAACTTACTTTTGAACTCGGAGTTAAAGATGTCCTGAAAGATGTCCATAAATCTACGGTCATATGTTTTTAGAATTGTGTTTTTTGTGGACAGATACACGGGGTATTTTTCTTTTAGCCCATAGCTGAATACGGCTCTTGCAAACCCTTCGATGGATTTGTTGGTGTTGTACATACCCATAGCTATACCGGCATTGTCAAAATTATGGATATCCCAGGTTTCACTTTGCCCGCCTCCCTCAGGGGTGAACGTCATCGTAAGCTTCCCGGCGCCAGGTATGTTTATATCGGTTGCTTTGTACTGGTCAGCGTGAGCGTGGCGCCCTACAACAATTGGTTTTTTCCAATTGCTAACGATTCTTGGTACATTTTTACAGATGATGGGTTTGCGAAAAACAGTGCCACCTAAGTAGTTTCTGATAGTGCCATTTGGACTCCGCCACATCTTTTTTAGGTTGAACTCTTTGACCCGGTCTTCGTCTGGGGTGATGGTTGCGCATTTGACCCCGACATCAAACTCTTGAATAGCCTTAGCAGCATCTAAAGTGACCTGGTCGTCGGTCTTGTCTCTATTCTCGACGCTAAGGTCAAAGTACTTCAGATCTACTTCGAGATATGGGTTTATTAGGGTGTCTTTTATCTTTTGCCATATAATTTTAGTCATTTCATCGCCGTCCAATTCAACAATCGGATTTTTTACTTTGATCTTTGCCATACGGTACTCCTGTTTCATATTAGAACGAACTGATAGAGAGTATTCCTGTTGGAATAAAGATTCAATTAAAAACTAAGCTGGATTGTAAAAGTGGATTGACCTGGGCATTTTTGCGAAATCGCGAATCTGTTGATCTACTTCAATGAGGGCTATGATTTCTGTTTGTCTGCCTTCGGATACATTGCAGGTGATATCGTGGCAACTATACAGTATTTTAAAAAGCCCCAAACCGGCTCCCCCTGCTTTAGTATCAATGATATCGTCGCTCTGGTCACGCTTTAGAACCTTTTTTAGGTAGGTGAGTAAGCGCTCTTTCTTCAAGACCCCGAAGGGGTCTGATGATGACATCGCAAACATCTCACCATCGCAGCCAAAGCTAAGGGTGGCGCATTCGTTGGGCTCCAAGGTTACCCTGGTGGTTCTTGGAAGCCCCTGAAACCGCTCAATACCAGCTGCGGCGGGAGCGTCGTAAATCGCATTCATCAGCATCTCTTCGCTGATGCCCCAAATCATTTTTGATAGGTAAGAGCTGAGCCGACAGGAAGAAGCGAAGTCGGTAACCCGGTTGTTATATTCATCCCTCTTGGCGGAGTCGACGACAGTCACTGTGTGGACTGGAGTTCCTTCACGAAGATACTTTTTTATCCCGAATATGTCAGAGCTTATTAGCTTCTGGCAGCATATCCGCAGGTCGTGAATAGGCCAATCCCCATCCCGGTTTGCTATCACATGGTCTAGCAGCTGCTCTTCCTTGTTTAAAAGGTCCCGGCTGTAAATATCCATGGGAGACTCAGTCATTAATATGTTATTTGTCTTTGGATTTTGTGACCTTAGTAAAGAGTACAGTCCAGAGTTGGGCTCATTACCCACGAAAGTGTGGAGCTCTGGGGTTTTCTTGATGAAGTTTTGTGCATCCTCAGAGTTGGTCACTATTGAAAATTCATAACCATTCCCGGCTGCTGCTAATGCGTAAGGGTTTGGTAATGGTTTCTGTTTGCTTGAATTTAGAAAGAGTAACTTAGGGTTAGTAGTCATAAATTTGACTCTTTTTTGTTTTTACCAAAAAATTAGTTAACTTGTTCTATTTTTTTGTAAACTTGTTAATTCTTAAAAATAAAAACAAGAAATCCACAACTAATCTTAAATTGTAACTGATGGCTTAACATAAAGCTATACCTGCCAAAATATTCCCGTTTAGTTGACTCGAGGTGTCAATGAAGCGTAAAATTTTATAGTAACATTAATAAATTACATTAGTTTTTGTGTGAATTCATTGTGGCAGGGGCTTTAGTCCTTAGCAAGTTAACTCAACCATGAATGGCATGTAGCATCATTTAAGAATAGGGGATTCGAGGAGATGTTTGAGTTTATTAAGCTGAAGTTTCATCAAGGCGGCGAGTTTGAAATGTCGGCGATTGCGCTGACCCTTATCATCTCAATTGTTATCATCGTTGAGCGGACCTATCGTCTCTGGCTGCAGTACGACCTAGCGAATTCAGGTGGATTTATGGCGGCAGTTCAGAAGATGGTCATGAATAACTCAATCGAGAATGCAATCCGGCTCTGCAAGAAAGCTCGCCCTAAGTTGCTACCTTATGTCTTGGCTGAAGGTCTAAAGCGAGCTAACGACTCTGCGGAGGAAGTTGATAACGCTATAGAACACGCGACTTTGAGTGCGGTTCCCAAGGTGGCGTATGGGGTGCCGTTTTTAGCAACCACTGCAAACGTCGCTACTTTGTTGGGCTTATTAGGTACGATTCACGGGTTAATCAAGTCTTTCGGAGCTGTTTCCGAGTTGACTGGCTCTCAAAAGCAAGAAGTACTGGGTCAAGGTATCTCCCAAGCACTTACCGCGACCTTCTTTGGTCTCGGTACTGCACTGATTTGCCTGATGGCGTACGGGATTTTGTCTATGAAGCAGAAGGCTATCATTGACGATATTGGCAAGAATGCATCTAGGCTTACAGATTTGCTCTATACGAGAAAAATGAAACTAAAAGGCTCTAAGTAAGCTAGTTAGTGGCCGGTTAGGTATAGGTTATGTCGAGAAAGAAAAGAAAAAGTAGGCCAACGCAGGAGTACCAAGATGCGGAATTGAATATCATGCCGTTTATTGATGTGTTTTCTGTATTGAATACTTTCCTACTTATGTCTGCTGCGTTTATCACGTTGGGAGTTATTAAGGTTCAGGTGCCATTTTTCACTAACTCTGAAGATCAGTCTAAGCCTAAGCGCACTTTAGAGGTTAAGGTCGATGCTCAAAAAGATAAGATCGAATTAACTACAAGCTATTCGATGGCACCTATTCAGCCTAATAAGCAGACTTTCGCTGCTGACGATAACGGCATTAACCAACTGCACGAAGCTCTAGTTAGAATCCGCGTAGACAACAAAGAGACAGATCTCGTGACCTTGTATTCAGACGATGATGTGACTTATGAGCAGGTGGTAAAAGTATTAGATGCAATAAAAGTACGTCGAGAAAACGACCCCCTGTTTATTTCGGATCAAGCTGACGAAAAAGAGTTAGCTAATAAACCGTTTGTATTCCCTAAGGTTGTCATGGGTAGTGTGATTTTATAACTCATAGGAGTTTGCATTGGCATCAGCTGGTTCTTCAAGTGACGAGAGTATTTCGTTAAACATCATGCCGATGATGGATGTGTTTAGTATCCTCATCACGTTTCTTCTTATGAGCTACTCTTCTGATCCGGTTATTGTTGATCCTAAGCAAGGTATCGAACTACCTGGTTCCATGACTTTAGTTGGCCTAGATGAGATACCAACGATCGCGGTCACCAAAACTGACATCTTTGTCAATGCAAATCAGATTGCAAGTATTGTGGGTGGTGATGTCCCAGAGTCTCAGAGGTCTCAAGGTGCGATTAAAAGTTTGTACGACGAATTGATTAAACTTAAAGAGACTAATGATCGTTTGGCTGAGGCGCAGGGTCAAAAACCTAAATTAGGCTCTTTAGTTATGGAGATGGATAAATCTCACGTATTCAAATTAGTGAAAAGAGTGATGCTTTCAGCGCAACAAGCAGAGTTTGTTACCTTCAAGCTAATGGTTGACAAGAATAGCGAGTAGACGTTTGGTTACTAAAAGTAAATTAATATATAGAGTAATTAGCTCGATTCGGCTTGTTTGCTTGACTCTTGTACTTATTTGTCTCTGCTTATTAGATCTATCTTTTTTGCCTTTAGGTATCAGTTCTTCTTACGGAGCAGATGATCGCTTTTCTAATTACGAGATTCGGGTGATTCGTCCACGGTTTTTCCAGAAGCGTCAGCGTGTAGAAGCTGGCGGAGGTCTTTTAATGGTGACCAACGATACTTATGTACACACCTTGATGGCTTCGGGGTTGCTTAGCTACCATTTTACCGAATCGCTGGCTCTAGAGGCAGCAGCAGCTATTGGGACTTCGCTAGATAAGCAAGAAAAAAGTATTCTGGTAGATGATTTTGATATCAAAACCGAAGTTTTTAGGACTCTTTATTTCTTTGAGGGGTCAATTTTATATACTCCGGTGTATGGCAAAGTGCAGCTTCCTAAAGGTCGCCTAGTTTATTTTGATACTTTTTTGAGCCTTGGAGCAGGCATGACCGGGGTCCAGTGGCAGTACTCCGATATGTGCCAGGAGCCAAATTTCGAGAGAAACCCTAACGCTGAACCGGTACCTGCAGACTCGGTTAAATCTTATCCGACTCTTGCTTATGGGATTGGCCAGCGTATTTTCAGAAATCGAAAGACGGCATTTAGATGGGAGCTTAAGGGGCATTCAGTTTTTTATGATACAGCTGATTCCGCTTGTAACTCTACCGCTGCTGCGAATAGTGAAAGCGCAACGCACAACAATATTACTTTACAGATTGGCGCTTCTCAGTTTTTTTAAGGTTGGATTATGTTTTCTACTAGGTCATTGGTCATGTTTGGAGCGCTGCTGGGGCTAGCTTGCAGTTCTCGCTCAGCTGTTGCAAATTATGCTGCAGCTCAGCAGGCCTTTGCTAAAAGAGATTATATTCGCTCTGCTTCGGCATACTTTCAAAGTTATAGTTACCCTAAGAGCCGATCTGAAAAAGTGAATGCAGAGTGGGGGCTTGCAGAGAGCTTAAAGTCGGTTGGTCTTTTATATTCAGCATCTAAATTCTATAGTTTGATGGTTAGGCGAGGCCCCAAACGCAGCAACCCATACTTTAGAAAAGCGCTCGAAGAGCTGGGTAGGATTAACAGTACGATCAATCTAGGCCAATCCCATATAGTTCAGCTTTTTAAAACCAAAATTAGTCCATCAAATGTCCCCGGTGTCGCCCGAGGTTTTTATTTTTACTACTTGGGTGTCGAGGCCTTCTCGAAGCGAAAGTTTGAGCAAGCGCAGCGATACTTCAACCGCGTCCCATCTGGTAGCTCGTATTCGATCGGAGCTCAGTTTCACTTAGGTGTCGTAGCAAACTTGTCAGGAAAGCATAGTAGGGCTATTAATCACTTTGAGAGGGTGATTAGTAGTGTCTCTAGATCTAGTCGTTGGAGAGAGCTTCGCGAAGCGGCTGTTATGAATATTGCGCGTGTACATTATGAAACCCGCCGATATCGCCAGGCGATTCGTTTTTACCGTCAGATACCAAGAGATTCCGATAGCTGGCTTGATGCTTTGTGGGAAGCCTCGTGGGCATTTTTTATCATGCAGAATCATAATGCAACTTTGGGCAATATTCATACGATTCACTCGCCGTTTTTTCTGGATCGGTTTTATCCCGAAAGTTTTATTTTACAAGCGATTACATTCTTAAGACTATGTCGGTATGACGAAGTAAAAAAATCGTTAAGAAGTTTTCGGTTTAGGTATAAAGGCGTATTTAGTGATGTCAAGTCTATGCTTAGTCGATACGATGGTAACTATAAAGGTTTCTTTAGGCTTGTGTATAGTTACCGGGTCGGTGATTTGAATCGCTACCGAAATGCATGGTCTATCTTAGATAAGCTTTCGAGAACCGATAACTATAAGGAAGCGGGAGATACCATTCGGTTCGCTGACAGAGAGTTAAGCCGCTTGTCTAAGTTTAGGCGCTACTGGAGGTCTTCAGGGCTAGAAGGTGAGTTAGGGAGTTTCTTGTCGTCTAAGAAGAGTGCCGCTCAAATTGACGCTGGTCGTAGGCTTTATAATAAAGGGGCGTCCTATTATTCTTATTTAAAAGAGCTTTCCGACCAGACCGGCTTAATCCAAGCGGAAATGCTTGAAGGTAAGCTCGATGTCTTACGAAAGAAAATTAAGGTGAACAACCCCAACAATAAAAAGGTCCAATTCATTGGTGGCATGGAGGAGCTTAGTGTCGCTCAGCGCTACGAATACTGGCCTTTTGTTCAAGAGTATTGGGAAGATGAACTGGGCTATTATGTCTATAACATTGGAAGCCGGTGCGGCGAAAAGCGAAGGAAGAGGTAATTGAGTTTTAACAAACTAAAATTCGTTCACTGTCTTGCTATGCTGGCGCTAGTTGCTCCAATGATGTTTGCTTCAGTGGGCTACGGTCAACTGTCGCAAAGGAAGAA
>JANQHA010000623.1 GCA_028282865.1 Oligoflexales bacterium | reverse complement strand
GCCTCCTTTAGCAAAAATGAAGCCAAATACCCAGTATAATAAACCCCTTAAAATAAAGAGTTTTTTAAAGGTCTTAGTCATTAATGTGTCAACTTTTTTGACAAATCCCTAAGATAAAACGCCCAAAAAACCTTTATTCAGACGGATCGAGCGACGCGCGGGGAGTATAAGGCCGGTTTGCCCTATTAGTCAACCGAGCTCTGGGGCCACCTAAGACCTTACCTAATTCGTAGTAAAAGTGCCGTCATGCTAGAATATTAGGAAACCCAAACAATCATTTACAGAACCACTATGAATCTCATTTTCGCTATAATTGGAGCTTTTCTAGCACTTTCAAGCTCTGTGAGCTTTGGCATTAGCTACTCAGTCGGCCCTGCTGTGGGTCTAATGCAGCAGCCTACGAGTCACTACTACCATTACGTCTACGGGAGTTACCTCGAAGCAGGTACCGAAAATCGACGGATCTACCTTAAAGCCATATACGTCGAGCGGCCAAAGTTTAATGCATCAGGATTTAGCGACCAAGAGTTCGGAGGTTTCGGGTTCCTAGGCACTCAACTCACTCCGATTAAAAAATACTACGCCATCAATACTATGATTGGCGGTGGTAAGGTCTCTGGCTATATTAAGCAAAACGATGATAGCGGTGGTTCGAGCTATCCAGCACGCAAATACTCGCTGAACGGCCTAGCCTTAGGGGTCGAAGCGTCAGTAGCTTTATACAAAGTTCATGCTTCTATTTTTCATCAATCGTTTATCGGGCTAAGCAGCCAAGAAGACTACGACTCCGATGTTGCATGGCCCTTTAATTTCTTTTTGGTAAAGGTCGGTTTGTATTTATGAGCAGATGGTTGCTTATCACATTTTGTAGCCTTCTGAGCTCGCTAGTATTTAGTAGTACTAGTTTTTCGGAAACTTCACTTAAAACTTACAGTTTTTTTTGGAAAGCGCATGCTCCCAATGCCGGCGGCCAAAATATTTATAGCGTCCGGCGAGCCGATGATGACCACGAAATCTCACTATTTAGAAATGAATATCTCATAACTGCCAACAGGCCACTTATGGGAGCAAACTATTCGTTGAGGCTTCCCATATGCGACAGCTCCTGCTTTGTGCAGGCTTATACGCAGCTCGGTGCTGGCCTATCAACAGCAGGGCCATTCTTAGATATTAGTTGGAGTGTTATCGGACTATGGCTCGCTCGGGTAGATTTCACAACTCAGCTTTATATAACTCAAACACGTATCATGACATGGAGTGTACCACTATGGATCGGTGTATCATTACCGCTACCTTGGTAATCGGGGTGCTTTTTCAAGTACCGGCATTTGGCTACCCAACCCCAGTCGATTTCGACGGTGAGGTCCTGCGCTGGGATATAAGGAAAGAAGACAACGCATCTATTCGATATTATATCCAGGCAGAGGTAAATTCCGATCTAAATTTCTACGACTCCGTTGTTGAGCAGGCAGCCGACCTGTGGACAGAAGTCGAATCCAGCTACTTCGTATTTGAAAGAACTTTTGACTCGGGCCTAGCAGAAGTCACTGTAAACCTTGACCGCAATCAAGGCAGCAACTCCGCTTCGTCAGGATACGCATCATTCAGTTTTGACACCGATGGCAAACCTAAACACTGCGAAATTCACGTGGCGACATCGACTGCAGAAGTCGAAAAAACCATCCTCCATGAGCTCGGCCATTGCGTAGGCTTAGGCCATTCCCTAATTAGTGAGTCTATTATGAGCTACGATGCTGATAAAAATGGTTTCTGGCTAGACGTCGATGACATCGCGGCAATTAGCAGACTATACCCCATAGATGGGTCCAGCCCTAAGCTACCACCAGGGTGTGCCATTAACGATGGTAAAATAAGTGCATCAGCGATCCTACTTGTGGTTCTACTCGCACCGTTGATAGTTGTAGCTTTTAGACCTTACCTAAGGTATACCGCACGCGGTTAGATTTACATGGAAATATGTTCTTTCACGAGTCATTGATTATGAAA
>JANQHA010000595.1 GCA_028282865.1 Oligoflexales bacterium | reverse complement strand
ACAAACACGGCACATCGGCGCCTCCCGAGCAACAAACCTCTTTGAGTTGCACTGCCACGCGTTTGTTAAGCCCCGTTTGACAGGTTAAGGGAATAGATGGTGGAACAAATAACCCTATTTTCTCATTATAAAGGGCACCTTTTTCTTTGCTAAGACCATCTCGAATTGCAAGAGACTTAACCACATGCCCGTAGAATAAAGATCCTCGGTAACTGTTCATGAAATTCTTACGATCAGCGACAGTCATGCCTTTATAGAAGCTATAATCAGCATTAGGATCAAAATCTGACTTGGGATCAACACTTTTGCAGGAACGAATATCTATAACAATTGGTCCATTTACCAGACCAAGGCATTCGGCGTACATAACCTCAGACCCCAACAACACCATCGCCAACACGCTATATCGAAACCAAGAAACCAAACCGTACTCCTGTAACAGTAATCAACTAATCTACCCAGATTATTTTACCACTTTGGTCGTAACTATTTCCATGCCTATCTTTGTAACTAAGTTTCACGTCGACCCCATCGACTCCATCTTCGAGGCCAATCTGAATATCATCAAAAGAAAAGCTACCGCCGTCTACGAACTTGGAAATATCAGTAGTTTTGCCCTCCTTGCCGGAGCCAACAAATGAAAGCTCACTACTTTCTATGTAATTATCAGCCAAGGAAGCCAAAGTCTCGGCTAGTTGCTCAGACTCTTCAACTCGCACATGGAGCGGGCTACCATTTTGATCTTTACTAGCTATACCATTTCTTAGAGTAGAATCATTATCGGATCCTAGCATTACCGTGGCAATAGTCGCATGCTCTCGAATAACTTTCGCGACCTCCTTGCCATGACTCGTGCTCGGTACAGGGGTACCATCAGACACAAAGTATAACTCTTGAATCCGAAAATTTTCCGCATTGGGCTTCAAAAGGTCAAATCCTGCCGTTAGACCATCTTCGTAGTTAGTGTCACCTTCGCCGTTGCATATAATATCCTCGATATTTCTCGCCCTGCTTTGAGCTAATAAGTCGTCGAAGAGGTCATCTTGATTATCAAATAACTTGGTTGACTTATCTAATACAAAGCTTCCAAAAGTAACAATCCCGAACCGCGCATCCCCACTTTTAGCAGCCGCATCGATAACTTTTCGTACTGCATCCATACGACCACAAGTTCCGTTTCTCAGGGGGTCGCTAACGCTAGTCATAGAGCTTGAAATGTCTATAACCAATAAAATATCTCGCTTCATAGATTTCGCGTGACACGCCTGTCCTTGAAAGTGAATTCTGCTCCCCATAAACTTAGTACGATTGAGCTCATGGGGACCAGGACCGTATAATGATACGTCATCTGAGTTGGTGTCATTTTCTTGGGTGACCTGCACATCGCTCTCACAGCTCCAGTTCCAAGTTAAACTGGCTGGATCACGAGTCACACCATCACCTGTTCCAACACTTGTTACCCCACTGGCACCGGAGCCACTAAAGCTAGTTGCGTCACCACAAGAAACTAAACCTAAAAGCAAAAACAACGTAGCTAAGTTTAAAATTTTCATTAATTCCTCCAGAAACCGTGAGGTCATCCAAGCACCTCACTCACTGAGTCCTCGACATATTTTGGTAAAAATTTAATAACTGAATAATAATCTTTTAAAATCAGATAGTTATAATAGTTAATTAAGGCCTAAACTGCCTGATCTGCAAAGAAGAGCCTTGGATTTCGAGCATAGAATACTGAGGATGATACAATATTAGAATCTGAGAGATTTTATTAGCAGAGGCCAAAATCATGGCGAATATCCTTATCAACTCCATATCATATCTAGGCTCAGTAACGCTCGGGCCGATTCAAAATATTGGCAAGTTCTTTATTTTCAACTACGAGACATTAAAAAGAA
>JANQHA010000459.1 GCA_028282865.1 Oligoflexales bacterium | reverse complement strand
CTCAAGCGAAAGACGACGGTTTAGCTTATAACGACCGACACGGCCTAAGTCATATCGGCGTGACGTAAAGAAGAGATTCTGCACGAAGCTCTTGGCATTGTCCAGGGTCGGTGGATCGCCAGGGCGTAAGCGCTTATAGAATTCAAGTAGTGCATCATCGACACCCTTCTCCGTATCCTCGGTCGGGTTGCTGGTCGGATCACGCTCCAATGTAGACTCAATGAAGGGGTGATCCATGTCGGTGTCGATGTCGGCGAAGAGATCCCGAATTTCATCATCGGTGCCAAAACCGATGGCGCGCAACAAAATTGTCACCGGCAGTTTGCGCTTGCGGTCAACTTTGACGCTAATGATATCGCGCTTGCTAGTCTCAAACTCAAGCCAGGCACCACGGCTTGGAATCAGTTTGGCTCCGGCCAGTTCGCGACCAGTACTACGATCTTCCTCGACCGTAAAATAGACACCTGGGGAACGGATAAGCTGGCTGACAACGACGCGCTCACTACCATTAATAATAAAGGTAGCCGAATCGGTCATCAACGGGAAGTCGCCCATAAAGACTTCTTGCTCGCTGATTTCGCCGGTGTCCTTATTGATCAGCTTTACCTGCACCCAGAGTGGAGCCGAGTAGGTGATGTCTCGTTCTCTACATTCATCTACCGGGTATTTGGGTTCACCGAAATAGAAATCGCCCAGATGTAACTCCAAATTCTTGTTGAAGCTAATAATCGGCGAAATCTCGCTGAAGAGTTCTTTCAACCCTTCGGTTTTGAACCACTCAAAACTGTGAAGCTGCACCTCAGTCAAACGGGGTAAATCGAGGACGGCAGGCGTGCGCGCATACGACTTTCGAGCAGGTCGAATGTCTGCATCAGATCGCCAACCAGATGAGGTGCGTGCAGTAACGCCGTTCAAGGAAAGACTCATGTACTGTTTACTCCTTGGACTTAAATGAAAGTCGCCACCTATTTCAGCTCGGTATAAAACGTTCAACAGAGCATTAACAACATCAATTACCTAGTACAGTTCGGCGTACATACCACGGCAGTAAATAAGGCTCTCTTACTCGAGTGGCAAAGGCTAAAAAACTAGCGCCTTATTTATGCCGGGATG
>JANQHA010000347.1 GCA_028282865.1 Oligoflexales bacterium | reverse complement strand
TTCATCGAAAGAAATCTCTGACATGCTTGAGGAGAGCATTGATCAAGTTAGATCCACTATCAACTCGACCACAAGTAAGATTGGAGAGTTGGTTGAAAGGGGAGAAGCTAAGGTCAAAGATGGTACCGTGATTGCAAAAAAATGTGGTGAGGTGCTTGAAGAGGTTGTGACTAATGTCAGCGAAGTTAAATCGATGATGTCGCAAATTACCTTGGGGGCAAAAGAGATATCTGAAGGAGTTGGCAATATATCAAATGCAATGAACCGCATTGATGAAACGACTCATGCTAACACTGATACAGCTCGTAAAGTATCGGATAAATCTCATGAATTAAGTGATGAGATAAAGCGGTTAACACAGACTGCTAACGAACTTAAAGTTATAGCAAATGGTAGCTCAGATTCTGCTATCTTAAAAGTCCCGAAAAAAAACAAGGTAAAACTGAAGGAAAAACCTACTGAAAAGAACAACAAGGCAAAATCGAAGGAAAAACCTGCGGAAAAAAGCAATAAGACAAAGCCGAAGAAAAATCCTGCGGAAAAAAACAATAAAACCTTGAACTTAGTTAGTGTAAAAAAAATCTGCTGATAAAGGCACTAAACCTAGTAAAATAAGTCCAAAGGAATCGTCACCCAAAAAAGTCGAAAGCACAGATAAAAAAGTGGTGAGCATAGCAAAAAATAGTGCACCAAAGCCAGTAGCTAAAAAAGATGCTCCAAAACCCAAAAAGGATATAGTTGCTAACGAGTCACCAGCTCCTGTCAAAAAGGCTGTTGGCGCTGATTTTATTCCATCAGAAGATGACTCCAGGTTTGAGGACGTATAGGTCAGTAGTTAGCTAACTTTAGCTCTGTCAGGGTCTCTAAATGAGTTGTATTGGGAAGAAAATCTATGACATCGACCGACCTGATTTCATAGCTGCCAGACAACTTCTTGAGGTCTGTGATTAAAGATTGGGTGTCGCAGCTTATATAAAAAAATGATTTTGGCTGACTGGCGATAATTCTATCGGCTACTTCCCTTAACCCGCATCTAGGTGGGTCTGCTACCATGATATCTTCAGTTTCGACGGCCTTCCAGAGGCTGTCATCGTCTCCATATAAGTCATGCACAATGTAGCGAGCATTTACCGAGACCTTTTTTACGGAGCGATTCGCGCATTTAATAGAGGGGAGATGGTTATCATAGCCTAATACTTTTCTAGATTTGTTAGCAAGCTCTAAACTGAAATAGCCTGATCCAGAAAATAGTTCGATGATTTTTCCCGTGTCATGGGCCTCTATTTTACCGTGGAGCAGTCGGCGTAAAGAGTCTGCGGCCTTCTTGTTAGCCTGCTGGAAGCAGGTTGGTGTGGTGTAGTATTCAGTATCTCCGGGGCCAAGATAGTAGGTAAAGAAAGGAGCTGTGCTTGAAGCTTGATGATCTCCAGCCCAAACGCAAAGAGGGTGTTCTTTCATTGCTGAGATAACGTCTGTCATCGAGGCGCATTGCTTTTGTCCTGGGACTATGTAAAAGATTAGCGACTCAGAACCGTTGGCCAACACCTCTTGTACTAGAATTCGATATTTTTCTGGATCTTCTGATCTAATATTTGAGCTGGTGAAGTCTCGAAGCCACCTCGATATGGGTGGTGTGAGGTTGAGGCAGCTGTCAATATGAACTAAATTTCTTGAATTATGCTCAAAAAAACCTATCTTTAAGCCTTTTCTATCTAAGTGGAGACGAAATAAAGCCCTACTTCTATATTCAAAATTATTCGAAGTGCTGTGTGCGGTGAATACCGGGCTCTGACTTAAAATGCTTTGCAACGATTGTTGAAATGACGCTACTTTGCTTCGAAATAAACTATCACCGTAAATTGCAGGGTCCGCACAGCCGCCGCATTGAGGTAAAAATTTGCATGGATGCTCTATTGCTGTAGCCACAATAAACTCGCATCTCCATAAGAGAATAGTCGGTACCTCTCCTCTATGGCCTCTTTATATATTTTTTTTATCTTTTCAGGTCCGATGAGTGCTGATACTAGCATTAGTAAGCTGCTTTCAGGTTGATGAAAGTTTGTTAGCAGCGCATCGACTGCCCAAGGCCTGTAGGTTTCATTGGTTGATGTCGGGTGTATAAATAGGTCTGTTTTTAACCATTTATCGGTTAGTTCTGACATATCAATCTTGTTGCAGACACTTTCTAAATAGAAGGCCTCTAGGCATCTAAGGCTGGTGGTTCCAACGCAAATGATCTTAGCTCCAGACTTCTTGTAGCTTTGAATTTTTTCTAGTGTTTCATTTGGGACCGTATAATACTCGGTGTGCATGCTGTGTTGCCTGATGTCATCAGACTTTACCGGCAAGAAGGTGCCAGCCCCTACATGAAGCGTCGTGTATGCAACGTCTATCCCTTTGCTTTTAAGCTCTGCTATGATGTTTTCAGTAAAGTGCAGGCCTGCGGTCGGTGCGGCTACAGATCCTCTTTGGCTTGCATAAACCGTTTGATACCTTTGTCTATCTAAAGAGCTTTTATCGGTATTATGGTCTTTCCGTTTAATGTAAGGCGGTAGCGGTACCGAGCCATGTTTCTCAAGCCATAAGTGGAGATCATTGTGACCCATGCTAAATTTAACTTTGATTGAGGGTAACTCTTCGCTTGATGGGTTAATCTCAATAATTTCTGCGGTTAGGCCGCCTCTAAATATGAGCTTTTTGCTGTTTTTAAGTTTTTTAACTGGCTTGCCGAAACACAGCCACACCGAATCAGAAGTGTTTTCTAAAAGTAGAAGCTCGCACTTGCCACCTGTCTCGGTATTTCCTATTAGTCTAGCTTGGAACACTTTGGTGTCGTTCATAATGATCAGCGTATTGCTGGGTAAAATTTCTACCAGATCCTGAAATTTATGATGACTTATTTGACCATCGGCGGAAAGCTGCAGCAATCGTGAGTCTCCGCGATTGGTCGTCGGCGTTTGAGCTATTAATTGCTCGGGCGCATGATAATGATAGCTTGTCTTAGAGTATATATTTTCGCTCATTTGCTATAAATTTCCTAGGCTATGTCGATTGTGGTTGGTGAACTTTACCGGATAATATTTTTCTTTCGATTGTTCGTAGCAAAAGCCGCAATAGAGCCTTTTGTCTTCTTTTGGTGAATTAGTAAACCACTTGTTTTTACAGTTTGGACATGTAAAGACAAACTTTGCTTCGCTAGCGACTCTTTTATGAATATGAACTTTCTGGTCGATAGGGAGTTTTGTTGCCTCAAAGAATTTCATTTTAAAGTAAAACCTTCTGGTGTGCCCCGGATCTAGGTCGCAGTTATATAACCAGATATGGATCATTTCATGAAAAAGTGTGTAGGGAAGCAAGGCGGGGTCTTTTCGGAAGTAATTGTAATTGAGCCTAATGTTGTGGTTGAATAAATCTGCTAGTCCTAACTTGTGCTTCATTTTTGCCGAGTACTTTATCTCTAGCCCGGGCCTAATACTACCTTCTGGCTGATCTCGAAAGAACATTAAAAATTTCAGAAAATAATGATAGGCAAACGCTTCCAGTTGTTGTCGGCTGAGCTCTTGCCTCGTGTGTAAATAAGGGTGATCCCATTCTGGTCTGGGTATGTTAGTCACTTTTAATCTCGCTAAAATCAGTTAAGAAAAGTGGCCTGCCCTCATGTTTGCCGTCCCACTCTGGTGCCTGAGCTTCACCGTGAGCCCTGAACTCTATTCTTGGAAAGAGCTTTTTTAGGGCCTGCAGGTTTGTTTGGTCTATCATTATGAGCTTTAGATTTTTATATAAACTGGTCAAGTTGGCAATAATTTGCTCGGCGCTTTCTGTGGTCGTTACCACTGGCAATGTAAAAGGGGCATTTCCTATAAAGCTACTTTTGCAAGGATACGGCGCATTATAGCTGCCCAGGAGACAGTAATTTGATTCATTAGTAAACTTAGACTTCAAAATGAACTGGTGTCTGGCTCTTTCATGGTTGATACCATATTTGGTAGAAAGATCATGCCCTTCGGGCCAGCGTATTTTAACGAAGTGTTCTGCTTTTACAAAAAAGTCCTTAATAACATGGTCATCTGCATCTCCTTGAACGAACAGCAGCCTAGATGACATGCAACCAGTTTGTTGGGTGGAAAAAACATCTTCTAATATTTGCTCTGAATTGATTAGCAGTGATTTACTGTCAATTATACTTATCGCTAGGCTGTCACCAAAACCTTGTACGTGAAGGTTGGTGCCTGACCTTATGGATTGTATTGTTTTGTCATGCCCGTAGATGAAGGTGGCTTCAATATCGTCTGGCAGCATACTCGAACCGATAATGGTATTTGGGCTCAGGGACTGTACAGAGTCTCTGGAAACTTCTTTAAGTCGATCGACAAACGTGTTGATTAGATTATGGTTGCTTTTACTTGTCCGAACCCACACCTTGAGCCCAGAGACTACCGCTACTGTTATCGGGTAAATCATGGCTATCGAGTGGTTGTTAGGTGGAATGAATAACCAATTGGTGAAACTAGGTTGACTAGATTTTGCAATTTGCCACCAATGATCAGGGTCTTTAGGAATGCTTGCTGTTAGCAGCCCGAGTATCGATTTGGCATCTATTAAACTATTAAATTCCAGAGACAGCATCTCCAGTGCCTGACGTGAAGACAGAAAATCAATGATTTCTGGCACAATATTTTTAGCGTTCAATATGACCTGATCACGGCATAATGATACTTGGTTGGGTCTAGGCCGGGCCTTTCTTTTGCTAGAAGCTCCCATAGCTAAGTCTTTTTCAGCATTCAACGAGCACCCTTTTAACGGGGCCGTTTTTATCCGGTGCTCGAACAAAAAAGACTGATCGTCATTCAGGGTCACTAGGTCTTGGGTGCGGATCGGCCATGGGTAGTCAATACGAAGTGGGTCGTAAACCGTTAGACAGCCTTTGCCAGATGTTTGTAAATTTCGGTTTTCATCCTCGACGAAACACTGTACCCAACTGGGAAATCTAAATTGACGCTTCTGAGTAGCCCCGGAGTCATCTGTTTGCACTACCCAGCTGTAGGCTTGACTTGCTAGCTCACACATACCGTACTCGCTGACAATCCGATCTGTAGAGATCTGAAACCGGCTGCTAATTAGCTGGTAGAGTTCACCTGGACTTATCTCGCGTGACTTTCCTTTGGTCCCGCCAGTTTCTAGAATGACACTTTTTGGGTGTAGCGTTGCCTCTAAGCCCTCATCAAACAGGTTTACAAAGTGAAAGGCGGTACCAAAGATCCAAACTGGTTTGCCGTTATTACGCTCCAGTGCTTTTTGAAGCTGTGAGCTGTCGTTGCAGTATATTAGGCTGCAGTCCTTTGAAAGCCAGGAAACCATCTGAGCTAGGCTACTGCTAGGCCAAGTCGTAACATCTGGGACTAAGCTCAAACCGGTAATATTGGACCACGAATTACCTAGCAGGTTAGACATAATGCCGGAAAAAGCCTTTTTGCTACCTTGGCGGTACAATTTCAGCCCGGCAGCAGAAAATAGCGACCTAGAGCGGTTATCGCTGGTCGTACCGCTTGAGAGGAATTCTGTCACAGGTTCGCAGGGATCAGGTGGGCTAAAGTAATGCTCGGGGGAGTATTTAAAAAACTCCACAGGTAAATAGCTGAATTTATTATTAAAATAAACTGATTCGGTGGGTAGCTGTTTATGCTGGCCGGGAGCGCTAGAATTGACATCGCTGGCAAATATAGATCGGTGATCAGCCTTTTTCCAGATGTCGCTAACCAAATTGGCCTTAGTTTTCTGGGATTCGCTGCTTGTTTCTGAAAGAAAATTCTTCACTCTATTGATATCTCAAGCTTTTTTAGGTTTTCACTATCTCCATAGCACGGTATAACGTAGTGTGGATAACATGTCTAAAAAAATCTAGTAGTGGGAATGAAAAATGGCGTCTGGCTATTTTCTGCGGCTTAATCAATTTGAAGGCCCTCTGGATCTTTTGATTCACTTAATTAAGGTGAACGAGATTGATATATTTAATATCGATATTTTTGTGCTCACCAACCAATACCTTGAGTATTTACGGCTTATTAAATTTGATGATCTAAATGATGCGGGCGAATTCCTGACGATGGCTGCCTCACTGATTGAAATGAAGTCACGGATGCTCCTACCGCGCGAAGAGCAGGACCTCGGCGAAGAACTAGATGATGAGGATCCGGTTAAAAGCCTTCAGAACCGACTTATTGAATACGAGCGATTTAGGGCTGCTGCGGAGTACTTTGCTGATAAGCCTCAGCTTGGGGTGGATATTCAAACCAATCGTGAGTGGAAGCGCTTAGAGCCATTCTACGAAGATGTCGAAGCGCCGCTTACCGGGGAGCCGGCATCTTTGATCGTTCTGTACGAACAGCTTCTGAAAACTCTTCCAGAGCGAAAGGCCGTTAAAGTGCAGGCTACCACTCACCTTATTAGCATCGAAGATAAAATAAAGGAGCTTAGCGACTTACTTGAACGGCTCAACTTTGCATTGTTTCAAGGCTTTTATAAGAAATTTGAATCTCGTTACGAATTGGTTGTTTATGTGATGGCTGTCTTAGAAATGGTTCGGTGGCGGCGTATGAAAGTTTATCAAAGGGAGGTTTTGGGCCCTATTTGGATGTATAAAATGGATTACAATCCAGCTGAATTACCGTTAACCAAGGAAGAGAAGGAGCGGTTACGCAAGGACTCTACAGCGATGTCCACGCTAGCTTCTCAGCCTGAAAATGCCGTGGAGCATTAATGTGACTGAAGATAAGATAGAACATGATGAAGAACTAGAGCATCCCAACGAAACGGCTGACGCTCATACGGAGTGTGAGTTAGACAGCAAAGGTGATGAGCTTGATATTAGCGGTGAAGCGGATGCTGAGCCCGAAGAGTTGAGCGCGAAAATGTTGGAGATGCATGAAAGCTTGAGTTTAAAAGCCCAAGTTGAGGCGGCGATTTTTGCATCGGCAAAGCCACTCAGTGCCGCTGACCTTATCGACTTAGTAAGCCACACGATTGGCTTGAAGGAAATGGAGTCGGTGTTGGACGAGTTGCGCA
>JANQHA010000120.1 GCA_028282865.1 Oligoflexales bacterium | reverse complement strand
GTGTTTCTTCAATCGTACGTATAAACTCGGTCTCTGAAATTTCATCTGTTGCAAATGCTGCTTCAGTGCTGAAACAAAGTATTGTTATAAGTATTAGTGAGTGAAATATGTTCATAAAATCTCGATGCTCCCAGATGTTATATAATTTTAGCACGACTGCCATTATTCCGTATGACGGGGACTCTTTACGTCGGTGCATATTAGGAGTATAACTCCTAATATGCATAGGAGATTAGGAGTATAACTCCTAATATGCATAGGAGATTAGGAGTATGTTCCCTAGGTCGGTTAACATACCGGATAATAACAGTTTTTTTCTTTTTGGAGCCCGTGGAACTGGGAAAAGCACCCTTGTGAAACAGGTTTTTGGCCAAAAATCGCACTATATTGATCTGTTGATGGCCAAATATGAGGAGCGATATGCGTTAGACCCAGATTCACTTTATAGAGATGTAAAAGGTTTGGATAAGAGTATCACTCACGTCATTATTGATGAGGTTCAAAAGGTACCGAAGCTATTGGACTTAGTGCATAAGTTGATTGAGGAGACTTCTATCAACTTCATTATGACTGGTTCAAGCGCTAGGAAGTTTCGACATGGCGGAGCAAACCTTCTTGCAGGAAGAGCGTTTGAACGCTCGTTACACCCATTAACATTTCAAGAGTTGGGTGATAGTTTTGATCTCGACCAAGCATTATGCTGGGGAAGTTTACCAAATATTTTTAAATTGAGTGAGTCTTCAGACAAAGTAGATTTTTTGCAAAGTTATGCTAATTCTTACCTCAAACAGGAGGTTTGGGCGGAGCAACTTATTCGGAAATTGGAGCCTTTCCGCGAATTTTTAGTGGTAGCTGCACAGCAGAATAGTAAGATTTTAAATTATAGTAACATTGCCAGAGATGTCGGTGTTGATCCAAAGGTCGTTAAGACTTACTTTCAAATTCTTGAGGATACTTTACTAGGATTTATACTAGAGCCTTATTTACGCTCTCCTAGAAAACGAATTCATCGATCACCAAAATTTTATTTCTTTGATCTTGGAGTTTCTAGGAGTTTAGCAGGCCAGATAACTGTTCACCCTAAGCCCTCGACAAGTTATTACGGTGATCTATTTGAGCAGTTTATCATACTTGAATTTTTTCGATTAGAGGCATATCGCCGGAGGGATTACCGTTTTTTTTATCTTTCGGCTCAAAACAACGAAATCGATCTTATTATTGAGCGTCCAAATCAACCGGTTGCATGTATTGAAATCAAATCAATTGAAAAACTCACACCCGACAAGCTCAATAGGCTTGCAAACTTTTATGATGCTTTCCCTGAGGCGGAGTTCTTTTGCTTAAGTCGAGATCCTAACCGGCAGCAGTTTGGGCGTATTCACGCACTGCCTTGGAGTCAAGGGCTTCTAGAGATTTAAAATTTAGATGATCGTTAAGGGATAATATTAACGCCCCACTTGGCTTCGAAGTAGGTCGCTAGATTTAAATCCTCATCATTCGAGGTGACTTTATTAAAGATGAGAACCTCCATAATTTCACCATCTAAGTATTGAGAAGCGTTTCTACCGTTTCTACCAAAGTAGGTGGACTCGGGACTATCTAGACTATCAGCGCGGGTGAAGGTACTGAGTGGGTCCA
>JANQHA010000118.1 GCA_028282865.1 Oligoflexales bacterium | reverse complement strand
TTACGGCGATCTGGATGAGTTCTTCTTGGGTATATTCTCCAGCTAGATTTAGGTCTCTAAATTGGTTTGGCTTCGGGGCTGGTTTGCGGAATTTTTCTTGATCTTTGGTTAGCCCGTTAGATTCGGCTCTACCCGTCGGGCCCACTGATGCGTCGGTGATATGGGCTCTTAGCAGTGCGTCTGCTCGCCCTTGTGAGCGCACTAATAGATGACCGTCAGCAGCGAAGGCTTTTTGGAGCTCTTCCCATAATTGCTGATGTGGAATAACCGTCCGGGAGGTGTCATAGATAGCTTCAAATGAAATGCTCTTAATACTTTCGGGCACTTTGGTGTACAGGTTGGTAAACCGATAAGAACAGCTACTGCAAAAAAGAGTTAGTACAACCAGCATAAAACGATTGAAAGTTTGTGGTATAATAATTTTAAGCTCCTAAAAAACCGAGGCTAGGCATATGTATAACATGGGAACTGAGAAAACTCCATCCAAGCCGGTGATCGCCAGCTTGGCCCAGGTAGACCGACAGCTGCAGCTTTGGCTTAAGGAAAATGACCTGACGGGTATCGAGGATAGCGATGGTCTGAACTGGCGCTTAGAAATCTCCGTGCTAGAAAAGCCAGCTAATGATGACCTTCATGCGGCGGTTTTGAGCTTAACATTTGCGATCAAAGCCGACACGTCAGCAGCCGACTTTGTTAGAACTGGGGTGCTGGATCAAAATACCGACACAAGACTCATAGAACTGATCGGCAGTCGTTTAGTGCCGCTTAGAATGAAGCCGATGAATAGAGCAGCTAAGAACCCCGAACATGCAAGAATTTTGCTAGCGGAAATGACTTTAGATATGAGAAAAAAACTCAGCACCATGCCAATTAGGGACGTTAAGCGCCGGCTAATTGGTCGATTCGTAGACAGCTTGGGCAAGTTCGGCGCAGCTGTCTAAATAAGATATAACTTCTTTTAATTCAGCAAGTTATGTGAAGATTCTGCGATTGTTTCTGGTATCTGTTGACTCCTATACGTTTTTTGAATAAACCTCGATGCTGGAATAGTTTTATTTATAGCAAACCATAGGAGTGGTTTCGAATATGGAATTGATTGCTGAGAAGGTTGACGGTGCAGTAGTTCTAAATATTAGTAGCATCTGTGTTGGGCAGGAGCACGGAGAGTGTAGAACCTGTGTTGATATTGGTGGTTTGGTCCATAATTGGCTTTTACAAACAGAGCTTGGCTATTTGGTTGTAGATTTTCATGATGCTAAGTATTTGTGTTCTACCTTTCTGGTAGAGCTTATATTGCTTCACAAAAGATTGCGGATTCCGTTTTTATTTGTCGGTGTGATGGAAAACCCGCATAAAATCCTCGATGACTACGCTTTTTCTGCCAGTGGCTATCCTGTGTTCAACGGTCCAGAAGAGGCGGCTGATTATCTAAAGGAACATCATGCACCTCTTATTGAAAAAGGTTATGATGCATCTCGAATGAATTTCGGTGAAGCGATCGTTTCTTATCGAAGCAGGCAAAGCTTCCGGGCTTCGGAAGAAGACGAGGAAATTGAAGCTGATGATTTGTAGTTAGCTTTTAATGAAATTCTGCAGAAATATTTACATTTATAGATCGGTCTTTAATCCGTGCCGAGTTTACGTCCTCGTTGGCGAGAGCAAACCCTACGAGGTTGCCGACGTTAAGCTGAACTCCATTTAATACGACACCGATGTCAAACCCGTAAGATAGTGTCGAGCCAGGATTTAGGTAGACTTCTTGGTCTCCAGAAAACCTTTGGTTATAAATGGACTTATCAGCTGCATGAGTCGGTGAGTTTCCATCTGTATAAGAATGGTTGATCCAAGGTATGATAAAAAGTTGCTTAGTTATTTGAAGCTTTAAATGAGCCCCTAAATAACCTTGAAAAACTTGGTAATCTATCTGTTCCCAGTCAAATGGTTCTATCGATTTGGTCTGGGTATTTGATTGAGCTAGATGCCTGATTTTGAGCTTTTTAGCACCTAAAGTGAAGGAAAGTTTCGCAACCTGACTTTTAAATATTGGATTCCAGATGATGTGGGCGCCACCACCGTGGATGTCCATCCGTGATTGTTCGGTATAATCCAGCTTATCATTTCGATATTTTGACGATCTCTTGCCAAATGAGCCCGATAGCCCCACTCCAAAGTATTTTCCTGCTAATGTGAACGAAGGAGATAGAGTAAAACCTGATAAATCTAGGCTTTCATCAAACTTAGTTCGCTCTCCAAATGAACTAGTGTTTTGTCCGTTGACCGATGCATCAATATATTCGACGCTTTGTCCTATAAGCAGGCTATTTGGCTTAGGAGAAAAATGGGTTCCCGGCAGCGTCCTAAATAGAGACCTTGAGTGAGCTTGCTGCTGTCGGTAGTGGCGTTCTATCTCCCGTGGCTCAGCACTAGAGATAGCAGGCGTAGCAATGCTGATCATAGCGACGGCTGCTATTAACTGAATGAGTCTGGCGAGTTTTATAAACTCTGAATACATCGTTTTGATCTTTCTGTACTTCGCCCTACATCGAGGGGGCAATCTTTAATGATGATATGGGTTATTAATTGCAAAAAGCTGACCATTTTGTTTGTGTATTTATCTTTTTATTTCAATGGGTTACGTCTAGATGATACCTGGGTTGCGGCTTAGGTCTTAAGACCTGTAAAGTCCTTTGACAGTCAGATCTGAAACCGTGACGATAAAAAGAGTCTCAAGTTGTCGGATAATATGATTGCATGGTACTGTTATTACATGGAAAATTAATCCTGAGGTTTGAAGAAATACCTATGTTGTCTCCTCTTTACTCGCATACTGCCGCTTGGTTGCTGGCAACATTCAGCTTGGTCTCCTACGGTCAGGATACTGAGCTTGCAGATTTGGACTATAACGAGAGCCAAGAGCTGCTAGAGCCGGTCAAGTACTCGGAGCAAGAGAAAGCCAAAACCTGCAAGAAATACCAAAACAGCTATGTCAGCTATTATGGAGCGGTCTACCGGGTTGAGAAGTGCAAACTTCGTCATGTTCAATCTCATGAAAAAATCTTAGAGATCAATAGGCGGCAAAAAAAAATCCGAGAAATCCCGGGCACTGTGATAGCCCAACTAGATAAGGGAAAGCCTATTAACTCTGAAACTGCTCGAACGAAAAAATTAAGAACCTGTAAGCAACTGTCTAGTAAATACGTGACGTTTTCATATACCGACGTCTACTATGTGGATAAGTGTATAAAAAGGCCCTTTCCAGATTGGTCCTCGTTTGTTGCACACCGGAAACGTCACAAAAGGAGTGCCGACTCGGTTTTGGCTCTTACTTGGGCTGAGTTTGCACGACTGAAAAGTGGTAGAACGATGCCATCCGAAATCGATCGAGAGTTTAGGAAGATGAAGCTCGGTAGCCGGGGCGTAGATGTTATACCGCTATCGGAGGCTTGCCGTGGCTTAAACGGCAAAGATGTGACTTATGTTGATACAATTTATCGAATCGAGGGCTGTCGTAAACGTGCTTATGACTCGCAGAAGTTTTTGCGTAAAAATAGAAATAGAGACTTAAAAAAGCTCAAAGAGCTTTCCTCGGAGCAATGGCTGAGCATCCCTGATGGCAAGGCTATGCGATAACACTACAAGTTGTTGCGCTGCGGGTCTCTTCCTCTAGAGCGGATTCTCTGCTTTAAGTTCATTGATCTCAAGAGTGATGCGTAATTTCTTAACTGTGAATCGAGCTTTTAGTAATACCAGTGGTTTTTCTTTGGTTCGTAGGTAGTCTCCGTATTGAAGCGAAGGTTTGGACAGATCAGTCTTGTGAACCGACCAGTATTCACCAGCTATTTTCATCTCGTCAAACTTTTTACAAAAGCCTACAGGGCATTTTTGTTGATGTACCGCAAACTCGCCCAAATTTACATGCTGGACTTTGACCATGTGCTTGCCTTTTAGCTTAGTTAGTTCAACACTGACAATATCGTCAGCTGGTACTATCTTATTTTCGATTAAGTTTGGTGATGTCGCCAGAATGTTTGGTATGAATTTGTCGAAGTCTAGTGTATCGCTATAAATTTTGCCGTCGCAGGAAATTTTCTTCTCGAATTTTATGCTCATGTTTTTTCGTAGCTTTGCGTTTATCACGCCTTTGCATTGGGATAAATATTTGCCTTTTTCGATAGCTTCAACGTCGTAGGAATACACAGCTAAGTCGACTCTTTCTGGTGGTGCAACAGTCGATAAATCGGATTGCCGACGAACTTTGCATCCTGCAGCCAAGACAAAAA
>JANQHA010000562.1 GCA_028282865.1 Oligoflexales bacterium | reverse complement strand
TGCCGTAGGGTGGTGTGCGAAGTCTTCGTAAATATCAATTCCAGAAATACTATCTAAGTGATCAAGGCGGCGCTTGACGCCAGAAAAGGTGTCAATGGCTTGCACTAAAGGCGCTCCCCATAACTTTGGGTCGATCTTGCCCTCTTCGATTAACACCGCTATCAACGATACAATCTGGCAGATGTTAGCCATGTTATGAGTTCCTGATAACTGGGTCTGAAACCTTAGCTCTCCCAAGTTTTGGCTTGTCACGGTTGCCGACCATTTGTCACTCAGCATCGAGTCTTTTATAATTTTAGTATCTGACAACCTTATGTCAGAATTGGTGGTTGCGCTATTTACGCTGACCCTGGTGACCGAATCATCAAAGCCGGCTTTTTCTAAAAGTTTTGCTATCCCTGGGTCATCTATGTTTGCGATGATGTGTTTTTTGTCTTTAACCAAGTCACACAGCTTCAAAAACTGCTCTTCGATTTGAGCGAGGTTGTCGTAAATATCGGCGTGGTCAAATTCGAGGTTGTTAAGGACTAAATACTCAGGATGGTAGTGCAGAAACTTTGGTCCTTTATCAAAAAAGGCTGTGTCATACTCATCGCCTTCAATGAAGAAGAAGTCACCGTCTTGAAGCTTAAAGCTGTGTTTGAAGTTACGGGGGATGCCTCCAATCAAAAAACTAGGGTTTAGCCCTAATTCGTTAAATACGTGAGCTCCGATAGAGGTTGTTGTTGTTTTTCCGTGCGTGCCACTGATAACAATCGACTGTTTTTTGCAAAGTATTTCATCTCCTAGCAGCTTTGGAAAGCTGGTGTAAGCTATTCCCGAAGCAAGTGCATACTCAAGCTCTTCATGTCCTCTAGATAATGCATTTGCCACTACAATCAAATCGGGGGACTCGTTTTTAAGGTTCTCCGCTGAGTACGGAGTTTTCACTGGAATTTGGAGCTCTGCTAACATCTGAGACATAGGGGGGTAGAGGCCCTTATCACTGCCGCTTACTTTATATCCAGCTTCGTGAAAGAGACCGGCGACAGAAGCCATACCTGTACCGCCTATCCCAAGAAAGTAAATGTGATCGCCTGGTTTCATTGCAAAAGTCCTTATATCTAGGCTTGATTATCAAGCTGCCAAACTAATTTAGACTCTTTGATGGTTCCTGCCGTACCAATTCCAATTGGGGTGTTTTCTTCTATATGGCCGAATTGTTGACATGAAAAAAGTGGGACACCGCATCTTTCTGAAAACTGTTGATAGATAAGGTCGTCAGGTTGTCCTGAAGGAATGCAGTCCTTAAATGCCCCCAGAATGATAGCCTTACAGTTAGCGAGTATTCCAGCTTGTAGCCATTGGTTTAGGTAACGCATGATTCGACCGGGGTTCTCGTCAATATCTTCGATAAATAAGATATGGTCGTCCAAAGTGCTTGGGAAATACTCTGTTCCGATGAGGTTAGTCAAAACAGAAAAACAGCCGCCAAACATCTTTCCTGAGACCGGTGCTTCGAGGTCATCACCGATGGCGGTAAGACTTAACTTTCCTGAAAACTGATTTTTTTTTATTGAAGAAATTAAGCCTTTAATATTTTGATCGGTATTTTTCTCCCATGAAGCTGTACCAGGCATGGGAGCATGAATGCTTGGCCACGCTAGTTTGGTATAAAGAGCGCTTTGAAGAGCGCAGATGTCAGAGAACCCAATAATGATCTTTGGTTTTACGCTTTTTACCTTATTCCAAGGTATCAGCGGTAGTAGATCACTTACTCCGTAACCACCCCGAGCACACCAAATATATTTCGTTTGGGGGTTAAGAAGCGCCTCATTGAGCATATGACTACGGTCTTTTACTGGTGCGATGCTATAGGGCCATGAGTGTTGTTGACCACTAACAGGGGTAAACTCGACACTCAGCTGAGTATCTTTAAACTGCTGCAGCCTTTCTTCGAGGATTCCTGCAGGTTCTTTACTAGCAATTTGAATAATTTGAACAACTTTATCCATAATGAAGAGTCTACCTTTTTTTAACTGTTAATTGTATAGTGTTCTCTTTAAATATTGAGGACCAATGAGGTTTGTTGAACGGTTTAGATTGATGACCCCCTACCTGCAGCCTTGGCTTAAGACTTCGGTTTCGGTTGTAGATACGGCATTTCGTTGGAGCTCGTTATTTTATCTAGTTCTGGTTTTAGTTGGGATCCGGCTCGAGCAAGTGGTTGGTGGCCAAGACTTCTTCAGTTACAAAGTTTGGTTTTTTAAGGCGCTTTGTATCTATTCCTGGTTGTGTTTACTGCGTTACCGCAGGTCAGTAGCAATATATATGCTTTTGTTTGTCGCTCTAGCGAAGGCCCATGCTTTTGCCTGCATCTACCAACCTAGCCTACGTTCGGGTATTCCGCTAATGGACTATATGCTGTCTTTTCAGGTGTCTGCCCATTGGACTTATGGGCTGTCTAAAAGCTATTTATGGGACCTGTTAGGTAACCTCAATTTGAGTCTTGCGATGGTGTTTTATAATGGTGTTGACCGGGCTCGGTACCTTCGGTTTATTTATTATATTTTATTTTCCTGCTTTTGGGCCAATCTTCTGGTGTCCACAGTCCAGTACTTTTATTCGTTCTCTTTTATGGCTCAAGGAAGCGGCAGTGCGGTAGCGGCAGAAAGGTTTTCTGGGTTACTTGAAGATTCTGCTGCAGGTAGCCTATTTATGTTGTTCTCTTTTAGTAGTCTAGTTTTTTGGGGACCTTCGCAAAGTACGATATTACGACTGAGCCTAAGGTGGTCTGTAATAATCTTTCTATTCATATTAGGGTCCTTAGGGTCAGGCCGGCTTTTCTTGATTTGTGCGAGCTCTGTTTTGTTGATGTGGGCCGTGTTTCAGTTGATTGCTAGTGTGTATTTTCGCAATTGGCGCCGACTTGCTACGGTTTTTGTAGTATCTATGGTTGGTTTTATAACAACATCTTACCTTACTGGTGGTAGTTTTAATCAAGATAGAGAGTTACAATTTGCAGGTAAGATGCGCCGATACTTAATGAGCACGGAACTTTCGGCTAGCGGTATAAGAGACCTCTATACGGTTTTGGTTAGAGGACGTGAGCTTCATATGACCGTTATGGCTGAAGCTAGTAATCACTATTTTCCTACCGGTTCTGGGCTAGGAACTTTTGTTGCCAATCAAGATAATTATAAGACTCATAATCATACCGCTAAGATTCTATCTGACTGGCCTAGTTCTTTTTATTTGATGCTGACTTCTGAGTGGGGTGTATCCGGGTTTTTGGTGATTGTGATTTTAGTTTTATTACTATTTGGGGCTTCTTTTTACTATGTTTCAGATCATACTGACTCCAACTCTCTAGATAAATCATTGGTGTGGTTTAGTCTAGGTTCACTTATGGCAATCTTATTATGCTGGGTTGTTGGTATTCACTTTGTGTTTAAGAGTATCGGCCTGTTAATAGGACTTGTTGTTGCAGTTCTCTATAACTTTCTTAGAGATAAAGGCTTTTGGGGATTTTTGTTAAAGTGGCTTTCTTTAGGGTTACTAGCTTCTTTCGTTGGGTCGATTATGCTGCTTTATTTTGATGCACCGGAGAGAATATCTTCATTCAAATGGCTGGAGAAGGGGAGCCCGCAAGTGCCAT
>JANQHA010000556.1 GCA_028282865.1 Oligoflexales bacterium | reverse complement strand
CATCGTCGTCACCTTGATCATCGTCATCGTCGTCACCTTGATCATCGTCATTGTCATCATCATTTTGATCGTCATCATTGCCACCTCCAGGATTTGAGTCTCCACTATTGCCGGTATTAGGCTGACTCACCACACGGTTTTCAATCATTGCTGCGACTACATCTAAGATACGCATAGGATCATCACCTTCCTGATTAATCACATAAGTCACACCGTCATCTGCCACTGCAGCAATAGTAGGTCTAGTAGGCCGATTAGGATTAACAGAAAAATACTTCCACAACGCTATATTGCTGTCATGGGCCCGAATCGAAAAAGGCGCGTAAGCTTGCATAAACTGGCCAAACATCGCCTCTTCGTAGTCTTCTCGATAATCAGTTAAAGCGATGACATGGGCTACCTCAGGATGTTTTCTTGTTAAGATCATCTTATGAGTGATACCATCGGCTTCCTCTTGGCAAGACAAGCAGGTCACTCCAGCAAACTGGAAGATAGCAATTTTTGAGTCCTGGTCTTTGATGTAGTCACAAAGACTTCTTTTTACCCCGTCTGGGCTATAAAGAAATTTGTTGTTAATATCAATCGCAGCGTATCCCTGAGCTTTTTGCGCTTCAGTGACACTGCCGATTTCACACCTGGCCAAACCCGCATCTGCTCCTTGCGGCTGATTTACGACCTGATTACCCCGTTGTGGTTGTTGCTCCATTTGACTTCCACAACTCCACATTCCCAAAAACACAAAAAAACCAATTACTAATTTCATAAATCCCTCGAAATATATAGTTTCAGTGAACAGTTACAGTTCTCTCTTCTGTTACGAGGGTATTCGGATAAAATAGAGCTAAGTTTAGGAAAAAATTCTTCAGATACTTGATATTCTTTTATTTCTCAGTGAAAATATCTACATATGACTATTCTATTTTTATAATTTGGCAATAAAGAACTGTAGTCACGCCACTATGGCGCAATATTTAAAGGTAATTAGGCACATGATAGCTGGCAGAAAGATATTCATCACATTTACTTTATTTCTTAATTTTAGCTGCACCACAACCTCCGAGGTAAAACCTGTTGACCTAAAACAGGTAAAACTCAAAAACCTAATCAATAACAAAACAGAGACCCTCAGGCTTGGCAGATACACAATCTTAGAGTTTTGGGCTTCCTGGTGCGAAGGCTGCTCGGAAGTGATGGATGCCGTACAGAACAAGGTGATTAGAAAGTCGAGAAAAGTTCGGTTCTACCCTATTAGCATCGATGAAGAAGTCGAGCCAGCGGTTGAGTACTATAACGAGAAGGTCAAAGGCAAAGTTAAGAGGCTCAAAGGACTGTACTGGGACCTAGATGCTGTCATGCCAAGCCAGTTTGAGCTAGAAGCACTCCCAAAAACCATACTTTTGGATCGCAAGGGTCGAGTCAAATGGGAACATGTCGGAGGTTTGAAGCCAAAAGATATCAAGAAGCTCCGAAGGATGATTTTTAGAAGAAAGGCAAAGAAATAGCGCTATTACAAATGCTATTTCTTCACTGACCTACAAGCTTATAAGCCTCGTAGCATATCATTAAAAGACTTGGTTACCTGAGGGGCCTGATCAGCAGGCTTTTCAAGAATAGCTCTCGCGGTAATAGTTTGCACTGTATGACCAGTCCTACGGCTCCAATCTTCCAGGCAAGCTTCGCGTCGACGACGGATTAGATAGCTAGCACAGCTGCGACCGCGTGGATCTCTAGGGGTTTCTTGACTAAAAACATTTTGATAAACAACTTGATTGCGCACCGCCATCATGTGGCTCAAGGAGCTAAAGGTAACTCCAGCACCTGCATAAAGCCCAAGATCGTTTGTTTGAACCACCGCCATGCCGTATTTGTCAGCAGCAAGGATCGCTGCCGATGCGTTTACAGCTACTGCCGAGACATACGCGCGAACATCAAAATTAGCTTGGTTCTTATAACTATCAGCGAGGGCTCGATCGGTGATAAACATAGCTAGATTAAACACTGTATAGCCAAATGCAGCGCTAAACTCAAAGCCACCAGTGCGAACAAATGATGGAGCGCCCCAGCCGCCATGAGGCAACCTGCATGACATCAAGCCATCGCCACCGTTGCCACCTAGGAGAAAAGCTGCGCGATGAATGCTCACACTAATAATACATTGAGTCCTTTGTAAGAGCTCTTTAGTAACAACCTTCTGCCGAGAGGTTGAGTCCTCAATATCAAGTGCTGCACTAACAGCCCTAGCTGCACCGCTGACCGATTTCGAGATTAAATTAAACTGCGCCCTCCCCATTGATGGATTTTCGGTCTCCATAATCTTCGAGGTTTGATCTTGGGCCCCACACCCCGCTAACGTGACCAAAACTATCGCAAAAAAAACTGTCCTCATGACTCAATACTCCTATAAAGATTGCAAGCTGGGCAGGTATTAACACCTTTTAATTAAATATAAAAGGCAATTTTTTATACAGCTTAGCCTTATTAGGCTTAGCAAACTCAATCTAGCGAATGACTGCATATATCGCTTTTGCTGCAACGAAGCGCTCGTAAGCGCAAGAGCGGCTAGCCGTTAATATATGACCCAATTTAGTAAGGCGATTTCTGTCAGCAGAGCCTAAACCTCTTTCGGCACCAGAACTAAGCTGTTCTGATAGGTCTTTAAAGAACACCCTAGCCAGGTCTATCTCCGCAGAAGACAGCTGGGCTGCCACACTTGCATCATACAGGAGACTAAGCACCGACATCCCCTCTGCGATATACCGATCATTGCTTAGCAACCGTT
>JANQHA010000001.1 GCA_028282865.1 Oligoflexales bacterium | reverse complement strand
AAAGAAATGCTAAGATTATACGAACCGGGCCAAGCTGACTTTAGCTATGAAAAGGTTCCTACTTATTTAGGGCTAAATGCTGAAACACCACACCCGAGTGCGTTGGACGTCGCCGGCAAGCTCGATGCTTATGCGCAAAAAAATCCTCCCGTTGCTCATACTCATTCTAAAATTCTTTCTAGCAGTTTGTTTGTGTATGGTGCTGTGCTATCGACTTATCTTGCGTCGTTTTTATTTTCCCCTTCTTTTGGGCATGGTTTTAAGCTGAAGTGGTGGGGCATTGACTGGTTGGACTGGAATTATTTTACTCATATCCCGTTAAATGATGGGGCGCCAGCTATTATGGCTAAAGGCCTGGCTTTAGCGGCAGTAATCTACTGGGCTAATGCCAAGGCTAACGTAGCTATTGATAAGTTTCGGATAAAACGAGCCGAGGCTAGGGGTGATCTCGAAAGATTACTTGAGCTAAGACAAAAACTTAAGGAGTCCACTGCTCAAGAGGCTAAGGTTAGCGCTCCGATTAAAAAGGCGTTCACTGCAACCAAAAACGGCTGCAGTAAAGTGTTCTCATTAGTGCGTCGTCCTTTTATGAATTAAGGCAGAAAGAACTCATCGTCCTAAGTGCATAACTTGAGCCGCCTGATGTTGGAAATCCTGTGGCTTTGCACGACCAGCCGGTTCCTGCAATATCAAGGTGTGCCCAAGGGGTGTTGTTAACAAACTCAGATAAAAATACACCGCCGATGATAGTACCAGCTAAAACATTTGGCTTAGCGATATTCACCAGGTCTGAGATGTCACCTTTGACCTCTTGTTCTAATTCTGGCCACAGGGGTAACTGCCAAAACGGCTCACCGATTTCTTTAGAAGTGTTTAGAAGTTTGTCTGCCATCGACTGTTTGTTTGACATCATGGCAGCGCCTGAGTGTCCGAGTGCGTGTAGACAGGCACCGGTTAAGGTTGCGACGTTTATAATCGCTTCGGGCTTGAAGGTTGCTGCGTGGCATAGGCAATCAGCCAGGACCAACCTACCTTCAGCATCGGTGTTTTGAACGTCGATGCTTTTACCGTTCATCGCTACTACTACGTCGCCAGGCCTAGTGGCGTTTGGCCCAATCATATTCTCAACTGCTCCGATGATACAGACGACTTTGGTTTTGGGTTTCAAGTTACCTAGGACCATCGCAGATGCGAGAACTGCCGAACCTCCCGACATGTCATACTTCATTTCTCCCATACCTGCCGGTGGCTTTAGACTGGTGCCGCCGCTGTCAAAGGTTAGGCCCTTACCGACCAAAGCAGTGGTACGGCTGTTATCTTCGCCGTCAATCTCGATGGTGATCATTTGTGGTTCAATCGAACTACCTGCAGCGACGCTAAGAAACGAGCCAGCGCCCAACTTTTTTAGCCCTTCTCGTCCTTCGACAGTGCATTTCAAGCCAAGATCTTTGGAGATATCTTTGGCGATCTCAGCAAATTTAGTTGGGTCTAGCCAATTAGCTGGGGCGTCCTGGAGCATCCGAGCAAATGCTGATGCTTTAGCAAACTGCCGGTGTTTTTCGAAGTGCTCACCGTCTTCTGGACATGTAAAGTTTAGTGCTTCAGGCAGCGTGCTTTCGTCTTTGCCCTTAATCTTTGACCCTTTAAAAAGGCCTTTATCGTAAACCCCGAGGGTGTATCCTTCAAAAACAGCCCCATCATCTAGCTGACTAGATTTGCAAAAACTTAGAGCTTTAACTTGGTTCGATTTTAGTGCCGCAGCTGTATCAATACCGAACTGACGAGAAATTTGCTGCTTAGAGGTTTTTATCTTTCGAACAGACACTAAACAAAACATTTGACCGCTGATGGTAACTGTTAAAGAACCGCTTTTACCACTCCAGCCAAATTCTCCGGCCTGTTTAGTAAGATCACTTTGGAGTTCTGAACTTAGGTCAGGAGCGTCTAACTTAAGAGATTTATTAGTCTCTGTGGCAGCTACGACGTGGCAATAACCGGTTTTTAATTCCGTCGACCAGCTAGGTTTGATATTGCTTGACCAATTATAAACTTCCGGTAAAAAGTCTTTCCATGCTTTATCTGAATAAGAACTTGCCATAATAGTAAGGCCTTTCGTTAAAAATATAAAATAAGCTAACATTCGTTGCATTATTGCTTAAACGCAGCTAAAAACACATCAGCAGTATATACTGAGACTAGAAATTTTAGCAAGGGAGGTATGATAGGGTATGAGTGTTATAGCCTATGTCAATGCGCGAGAAATTCTTGATTCTAGAGGGAATCCGACCTTAGAGGTTGAGGTTATGAGTGATGATGGTTTTTATGGCCGCGCGGCTGTGCCTTCTGGGGCTTCTACTGGTGAATATGAGGCTTATGAACTTCGTGATGGTGACGCCAACAGGTATATGGGGAAAGGTGTCCTTAAAGCAGTTGAAAATGTGAAAGATCGCATTGCTAAGGAGATTGATGGACTCGATATCTGCGAGCAGTCAGAAATAGACGCTAAACTCATAGAGATCGATGGTAGCGAAAATAAATCCAACTTGGGTGCTAATGCCTTGCTTGGTGTTTCTCTTGCCTGCGCAAAAGCAGCTTCCGAGGCTTCATGTCTGCCGCTATACCGATACCTTGGCGGCAGTTATGCCAATAGGCTGCCTGTACCGATGATGAATATTTTAAATGGCGGCTCTCATGCTGACAATAATGTCGACTTTCAGGAGTTTATGATCATTCCCAAGGGTGCACCTAGCTTCCGTGAGGGTTTACG
>JANQHA010000590.1 GCA_028282865.1 Oligoflexales bacterium | reverse complement strand
CGCCACGCTGATTTTGCAAGGATCTCTAATTCATAGTCATACTTTTTTGTCTTAAGGCCTAAGGTTTGAATACAAAACAAAGGATAGGCTCGAAAGCCGCTTTGCGAGTCGGTGACTTTAATACCTGTTTGCACCCACAGCCAAAAGTTAGAAAAATTACGACCGAATCTTGATATCCGAGGCGAGTCTGCCGGCATACGCCGATTACCGACGATAATATCCCATGGACGATGAATAATTTCTGACACAAAGGAGTTAATATTCTTAGGCGAATGCTGCCCGTCACCATCTATGGTGATGACATGAGTGAATCCAGCCGAAGTGCAAAAATCAAACGCTAACTGAAGCGCAGCACCTTTGCCTTTATTTGCTGGGTGACGGAGCACCTTGATTCGATCGTGGCTGGAGACCAGTTGGTCTGCCGGTTGATCAGAACCATCATCGACAATCAATATTGGAAAGCTACAGTGGCTCAGGCACCCTTCAACCACATCAGGTAAACTGTGCGGGTTATTATACACTGGAATGCAAACACATATCCTAAGATTCAACCTCAGCCTCCAAAGCTTGTAGCATCTTTGTACGAACAGCCTCCATCAACTCTTTAGCTGTTCGAAAGTGGGCTGGAATAACGGGTGCAAGTATATAAAACAGATTTTCAACTCCACGAAGTATTTTAATGCTATCTCTAGGCCAGGTTACGTCGGTGTTTGTGAACACTACTGGATAAATCGGAATTTGTAAGTCGCAGGCCAACTTAAATGGAAATAGCGGCATCCTTTGTAAACCCTTAAAGTGCTGACTACTACGCCGACCTTCTGGAAAAATAACAACTGAATCCCCGCGGTCCAACGCTCGAGTGACCTGCTCAGATACACTCTGCAAGGCTTCGGGGTTACCTCTTTCAAAAGGAATATGCCTCATCATGGTCATCATTGAGCCCAGAAACGGAATACGCCACAACTGGGCTTTGGCGACGATACGTATATTGGGTACTGAAGCGATCAAAAGAAAGACATCCAAGGTAGATCTGTGATTTGCAATAAAAATTGACGGATAATTGCCACGCCCCACATGCGGAGGTAGCGAGCTAACCACCCGAAACTTTAGCCATGGATTTAGCTTCAGCATCAAGCTAATTGCCCGGCAACCAAACCTACCGGAAAACAATGTAGCAGGGTACCAAACATAACCTAGCAACCAACCCGGCATAGACAGCAGGCAGCCTGGGACCCCCACCACCACAATGGTCAGAATCAGCCAAAAAAACCATAAAAAGCTCGGTTTTGCACCTAAATGGGTTGCCATCATTTGATCTTTTCTACCATTACCACTATTACTATAGCTCATCGTTATCATATTTTATTTAGTAGATAGTATTGGCAACAAACACAACAGATATCCTTATTATTGGCTCGGGAGTGTCCTCGCTCACTTGTGGTGCAATATTAAGCAAATATGGCTACCATGTCACTATTTTGGAGCAACACCGAAAAATAGGTGGCTACCTGCATTGTTTCGATCGTTTTGGCTGCCGTTTTGATACCGGCGCCCACTACGTAGGTGCGATCGATGAAGGAGAGCCCTTTTGGGCGCTACTAAACTATCTAGGTATCTTCAACGCAGACATATTTACCCCACTCGATCGAGACGGCTTTGATGTATTTAGGTTTCCCGAGGGTGATGTATCCTTGGCCTGCGGGCATGATGAAGCAGTGCGGCAACTGTCTGCACAGTTTCCAAATGAAAAGGCAGGTATACGCAAATATTTCTCATTCATAAAAGCGGCAGGCGAAGCTTTTGCAACCTATCGCTTCAATCCGAATACCAGCCCCGAAGCGGCAATAGAATTTATTGAAACACCGTTAAAATCGGTGGTAGAAAGCTGTGTCACAGCCCCAGTACTTCAAGCTTTTTTTTATGGCTACTGCGGCCTGCACTGCGTCGCCCCATCTGACACTCCATTTGGTTTTCATGCTGTGATGATCGATTCCTTACTAAGAGGCGCCTACGGCTTTCGCAACGGTGGTGACCATCTAGCTATGTCTTTAGTTAAAGGTATAAAAAATCAAGGCGGTGAGGTTTACCCGCGAAAAAAAGTTATTGAGCTGCCGGTCAAAGATGGTCGGGTCACCGAGGTCACTTGTGCAGATGGCAGTCGTTTTCGCGCAAAACACGTCATAACTAGCAGCCACCCAAAGCAAGTGTTTGATATGATCGGCTGGGATCACTTTCGCCCGTCTTTTAAAAACCGAGTGACACGGATACCGGAGAGTTGCCCGTTATTTGGAGTCTATGCCGCTGCATCGAAGCCTCCCAAGATTGCAAAAGATAAAAACTACTATGCATTTGCAAGTTCAGATCTCGAAACCTTTGAAAGGCTCTCACCGAAGAATATAAATAACCTTTCAATCAACGAGCCAATATCAGTGTTTGTGGTCCGTGGACGCTCAGATGAAGGGGTGACAACAACCAACAAGCCCATGACTAAGATTCCCTTAACCTTTCATTCACTTGGACCACTTTCATGGTTTTCTGACTGGAAAAAAAGTAAGTTTGGCAACCGGCCTATAGACTATAAAAGACAAAAAGAAAAATCCTGCCAACAAGTTATTAAATTTGTTGAGCGCAACTTCGAAGGCGTTACAGACGTTATTGAGCAACATGATGGCTCCACTGCGCTTACCAACATTCACTACAATGGCTCGGTAGATGGGTCCGCTTACGGCATCTATCATTCGATTGAGAACACCGGTGTCAGAGCTATCGGACCAAGAACAAAAATCGAAAACCTGTATCTTACTGGCCAAAACACCCTATTTCCCGGTATTTTAGCGGCGGCAGTGGCAGGGCTACGAACTGCTGGACAAATTGTTGAACTAAAGCCTATATTAACTGAACTCAAAAAATATTTGCGCGATTAGCTTGGAGTAGCTGGCTTAAATGGCTAAAAAA